>JAAVBN010000008.1 GCA_014803545.1 bacterium
AAAGTTAAATCACTAAAATTATTATAATCAATTCTAAAGTTTTTTATAATTTTATCAGAATTATCTATTGTAATATTCCCTTTATTATTTTTTATACTTATAGACTTATTATTTTCGTTGATATTGTTAACAATATTTGATGTATTACTTTTATAAAATTCATATAGCAAAAATAAAACAAAACACAATACTGCAAGAAAACAGATAAACATTACTGCATTTTTATTTTCACTAATCCATTCTTTATTATCAGTTACAAAATTCAGAAAATTTTCTATTATATTCATATCATTAATCCTTAACTAAACCAGTTAAATTTTCAATCTCTACAACATTTGCTGCAACACCACCAAATTTAAATTCATCTCTTACAATTTTATCCATAATTCTTTTTGTTTCATCATCACGAATAAGGGTTCCTCTAAATGCCCATCTATCACATTTTTCTACTGGAAATTTATCGGCACTAGAATACTGTGTAGAGCCCCTTTCTGAAATTTTAAACCATTCCTCTGGTCTAAATACAGCCTTTACTCGAGTATTTGCGACAGATACTACATAATCAATATCTAACATTTCAGATACAGATTTATTTCTTCTATTATTAATAAACCAACAAGCTGATGATACCTTATACATTTCGTAATCGGTCATTTCTGTATGTTTTATATATTTACTCACACAAACTAATAATACTTTCACTTTTTCTCCCTCTTTATTTCTATTAGTAAAAGAATTTTTTATTATATTCTTAAAAATATCCATCTCTAAACCTTCTATACCTCATCATTTTATTACATTCCTACATTCTAAATCCTACTAAATATACTTTCAAGGAAAAATAAAACTCCCCATCGGATGATGAGGAGGGAGAAATAAGGAAAGAGTAAGCAGGAAAAATTTTATTTATGAGTTATCTCAATCTTCTTTTTCTTTGATGCAATAGGTTCAGCTTTCGGCACAGTAATTGTAAGTGTTCCGTTTTCAAAATCTGCCTTTGCATTATCAAACTTCAAATCAGTTGGAAGTGGAATTGTCCTTGAAAAAGATCCGTAAGAAATCTCAGAGAAATATTTGCCTTTGTGATGCTCTTCGTGTTCTTCTTTCTTCTCGCCGGAAATGGTAATATAACCATCAGATGAAATTTCCAAATCAATATCTTTCTCATTTATTCCTGGAATTTCAGCCTTTACAACCACCTCGTTTTCTTTCTCTTTAAGCTCTATTTTTGGTTCTGCTTGTTTAGTGTTAGCAAGCATTCTACGATCAACAGGGATATCAAACCAATCAAACACATCAAGTAGATTGTTAAAATCTCTGTCAAAAGCATAATTCATTAAATTATGATTATTTCTGTGTGTTAAAAAATTTGTCATTTTAAAATCCTTTCTGTTAAAAGTTCTTTTTCTTTAACCAATAATTAATGTGTGTATTAACAAGGATTTTTTCAAGTATTTTGGGGGAAATATATTTTTTCAAAAACATCTTGAAATAAATAAACAAAGTACATATATAATATTATTATTGTGCTAAAATTTTACAATTTTGTGCATTTACACACTTTTGTTCGAAAAATCTAAACAATTTTGTGCATACTGTATACTTTTTACGCCTAGACTGTAAAAAGTGTATAGAATTGTATAGTTTTTACATTCCAAGTGTAAAAACTCTTTACTTTTATATAGTTTTTATATATAATGCACATATATTATGCTTAAAAAGAGGTATAAAATGACAGATAAATTGATAAAAAGACCAGTTTATATAAATAAATTACTCAGTTTTAAAGATGCTGATGTTATAAAAATAGTTACAGGTATAAGACGTTGTGGTAAATCTACTTTGTTCGATTTATACATAGAAGAATTAAAAAAACTTGGTGTAAAAGACAATCAAATACAACTTATAAAACTTGAAGAAATAGAAAATGAAAATCTTCTTGATTATAAAAAACTTCATAAGCATATAATGGATAACATTGTTGACGGTAAAAATTATGTGTTTTTGGATGAAATTCAATTAGTTCCTGATTTTCAAAAAGCAGTTAGAAGCCTTTTTGAAAAAGGAAATATCGATTTATATTTAACAGGTTCAAACTCTAAATTACAATCTGGGCAATGGGCAACTTCTATAGCAGGAAGATATGTTGAAATAGAAATGTTTCCTCTTTCTTTTAGTGAATTTTTATCAACTTATGACAATAAAGATGTTAACCTTGATAAAGTATATGCTGATTATTTAGATTATAGTTCATTCCCCTACACTTTACATTTTCTAAAACAAAATCTAAGGGATTTTAAAACTCAAATCAATTCTTATTTAGAAGGAATTTATAACACTATTATATTAAAAGACATCATGGAAAATAAAAATTTTTCCTCATCTGATAGATTGAAAAGAGTTGTTAAATTTATGGCAAGTTGCATAGGTTCTGAAATATCTATAAAAAAAATAAGTGATACAATAACTTCTGATGGTTTAAAAATGTTACCTACAACTGTGGAAGGATATATTGATGCCTTAATGGATTCATACATAATATATAAAGCTGATAGATATGATATAAAAGGTAAAAAAATACTTAAAACATTAAATAAATATTATATTGTCGATATGGGAATAAGAAAGTTTTTACTTGGCAATAAAGGAGAAGATCAAGGCCATATCCTAGAAAACATAGTATACCTTGAATTACTTCGTCGTGGTTATAAAGTTTATATTGGAAAAACAAAATATAATAATAAAGATTTAGAAGTTGACTTTATCGCAGAAACACCTGATGGCATAGAATATTATCAAGTATCTGATACAGTAAAAGACAAAACTACTCTTGAACGAGAATTAACCCCTTTCAAAAGTATAAATGATAATTATCCTAAATTTATATTAACAAGAGATTATGGAAATATAGATTATAATGGAGTAAAACAAATAAATGTGTTGGAATGGTTACTTAAATAACTTCATTCCAACATAAATAAAATTCTTACTTCTTCAATTCAGGTTTAGTTTTCATAACCTTTTTCCATTCATCAAACTCAGATTGCAAGAAGTCATAACTAAACTTATTCAACTCAGTATTTATCTGTTTTAAATTATAGTTGGAATAAGATTGTTCCATTGTCCCCTTACCTTCCCAACCTATAATGGAATTTATAATAGTAGGAATTAAACCTGCAGATTGCAAAGCTAAACTTGCATTTTTACGAAAAGAATGGAAATCATAACCTTTACCTTTAAGACCTATTTCAGCCAAAAACTTAAACAAATATCTGCCCAAATATTTATTATTATACTCCCCACTTTTCGTTTTACATTTTGGAAAAATAAAATCTTCATCACCTGCTTTTAACTTTGACTTCTTTCTATCCACATAATCAAGAAAACCTAAATCCAAAAGTTGTTTATGTATAGGAACAAATCTTTCACTCGCATCATTTTTCAAATGTTTAATAGGATGATTTTCACAAAAATGTATACACCACAAACCATCCTTTGAAACCACATTATTGTATTGTAAAGTCATTGCTGCATTAGCTCTTGCCCCAGTAAACAAAGCAATCATACAAATCCAAAATAAATCTGGTTCCCCTTCAAAAAACTTATGTTTCGGATTGAAAAGTTCTTTCAGTTGAGTTTCACTATAAGGCAAATGAGGTTGCCTTTCGCTACCCTTTGTTTTTTCAAGGTTTGGTATTGATACAAGAATATTTTTCTTATAAAAATCAGATTCCAACTCACATGCAAAACAAACAAATTCCTTTATATATCTAAGTTTTTGCCTCTTGTTGTCGTTTTGAATATCCTTTTTATTAACAATATCCTCAGACAACTTTTGAATATTTTCAATAGTATGAAATTTTGCATAATCATCATCCAAAGATAAATTCAAATCATTAAAAATACCTTCAAAAAAATGTCTTTTTCTTGTAGTTTCAGCCTCACCATTATTTGCTTTCATAAGCATTGAATCCAACATATATTTAAGTGTGTATTTTGGTGGTTCTGATTTTTTAGGCATAATGCTTTGTCTTATTTGCTCTAACATATCAGGAGTAATTGACTTCTCACATAACTTATATTTATCTTCCATTGAATTCAATTTATCAAGAATTTCTTTTTGAACATTATACTTTCCAATATTTTGATTTACTTCATTTAAAAGTTTCATAAAGTCAAGAATTGTCTTTGGGTCATTATCTTTTGATAAAAACAATCCGTCTGGAATATTAAGCATAAGTCCATAATAACCAGAAGGTAAAGAACCTCTTCTATACTCTATAACTTCAATTTTTGAATATAGTTCACATAATCTATCAAATTTTTCATTGAACTCTTTAATTTCATCCATTTTACCCAAAGCCTCATAATAATTGGAGGTATGCAAAGAATAGCAAAAATACCTTCTTTTACCTCCATTCCTTGATAATTCAATTCTACAATAAAATACATTATTTCTCAACCATAAATGAGGTTGAATTCTGCCTTGTGCCATACACTTTGCCATACACTTTTCACCCATTTGCAAAATCCCTAACTTATCCAAGAGGTTAAAAAATCTTAAACCCTTGTTTTTACTAACTTTACACAAAAGTCAAAGCATATAGTTTTTAGCAAAAATTAAAAATAAAAATACAGTAAATTCAATAAGATAACAATGGTGCAGATGGCCGGAATCGAACCGGCACGGGCGTTTAAATGCCCGAGGGATTTTAAGTCCCTTGCGTCTACCTGTTCCGCCACATCTGCAAAAGGTAGATTTCAATAATACAAAGAATTATAACCCAAAAAATATTTTTTTCAAGTCATATTTTCAAAAGCACAAAAATAAACTAAATACACATAAAATTGCTCAAGTTTCTCGTCTCTGTATCATAATCAAAAGAAATCAAACAACAATTGGTAATAGAAATTTCCTCCTTTGAAAAAGACTTTATCACAACATTTATAAACCCACCATGGGACACAATCAAAACATTATCAAAATCAGAAGGAAGTTGATTTATAAAGGAACAAAATCTTTCATAAATTTGTTTATTGCCTTCACCATTTGTTTTTTCAACAATTAAATAAAAATTTTCTTTTTCATATTCGGTAAAATCAGAAACACATCGTCCTTCCAAACCACCACAACATCTTTCTTTTAAAAGAGGATTTTTTATAACTTCAATGCCACCCAATTTAGAAGAAATAATTTCCGCAGTCCTGTATGCTCGTTTAAGCGGACTTGAATAAATATGAGAGATTTTTATACCCAAAGATAAAATTCGCTCCGCCAAAGACTCCGCCTGCTCTTCCCCATTTTGATTAAGCGGGACATCAGTCCAACCTTGAATTTTTTGAAGGAGATTCCAATCTGTTTGACCATGACGCACAAAATAAAAATGCTTTAACATATTATACCTAAAATTTAAAATCAGATAGATCTGGCATATTCGCAAATTCACCACTATCTTGCATAGACTTTGCCATTTGCATCAAACCTTTCAACCCACCCATCTTTTGCATTTGATCCATCATCTGCTTTGTCTTTTGATATTGGCGAATAAGCTTTTCCACATCGGAAACAGAAACCCCCGCACCCTTTGCAATACGCTTTTTCCGTCCCATAAGAAGTATGTCAGGATTAATCCGTTCCTTCGGTGTCATAGAAAGGATTATCGCTTCCTGCCTTTTCATCATATCATCATTCATTCCAGCCGAGGCAAGCTTTTCTGCCAACCCACCAATTCCAGGAAGAAATTTCATAATTCCACCAATGGAACCAAGCTTTTTTACTTGCCTAAATTGTGAAAGCATATCATTAAAATTGAACTGTCCCGAAAGCATACGTTCGGTAAGTTTTTTTGCCTCATCTTCATCAATTTTCGCCTGTGCCTGCTCTACAAGAGAAACTATATCCCCCATACCAAGGATACGGCTTGCAATTCTGTCTGGAAAAAAGATTTCCAAATCTTCTGGCTTTTCACCACTTCCCAAAAATTTAATCGGCACACCAGTAATATGACGCATAGAAATCGCAGAACCTCCCCTTGCATCACCATCAACTCGGGTCATAATGATACCAGAAAGCCCTATCGCATCATTAAAAGCTTTCGCAACATTAACACCATCTTGCCCCATAAGGCTGTCCACACAAAGAAGTATTTCCGATGGCGATGAAAGTTTTTTAATTTCAACAATTTCACGCATCATCTCATCATCAATACTAACCCGTCCCGCCGTATCAATAAAAAGCACATCATAGGAGGAATCCTTTGCAACCTTTAACGCTCTTTTTACTATATCAAAAGGTTTTTCATCAGGAACAATGTCAAGACTGTCAACACCAATTCTTTCCGCCAAAGTCCTAAGTTGCTCCCTTGCCTGTGGTCTGTAAATATCAACAGAGGAAAGCAAAATTTTCTTATCTTCTTTATCTTTTAAAAACTTCGCAAGTTTGGAGGTAGTAGTAGTTTTACCACTTCCATTTAAACCAGCCATTAAAATAACAGCAGGCTTTCCAGCCCCTAAATCAAGAGTTTCATTTTTCTCACCAAGAAGAGATACCAACTCATCATTTACAATTTTCACAACTTGATTTGCTGGCGACACATCAGAAATAATTTTTTGCCCTACTGCCTTAGTTTTAATACGCTCCATCAAATCCTTTACAACGGAAAGTGAAACATCCGCCTCCAACAAAGCAATTTTTATTTCACGAAGCGCACTTTCAACATCTGATTCTGAAAGTTTATCCTTCCCCCTTATTGCATCAAGGGTTTTAATAAGTTTTTTTGATAAAGATTCAAACATAATATAACCTTACTTACTTTTTTTATTTCCTTTTTTTGGTAGGGATTTTTCCTTACCCTTATGACATTCACAAGTACATTCATTTTGATGGCAAGAACAATGACAACCACAATTACAATTACCATTTTTATCCATCTTACTCATCTTATGTAAATGATATTTAGTTTTTAAAAAAGCCAACCCAGATATAACAGCCGCACCACTTACGACACTTGCCTCAACAACGGTTTTTAAGCACATCATACACATAGTAGCCTCCTTTATCTTATTAATTTATTGCACTAGGTTTTATATCACCAAAGTTTTTGGAAATTTCAAATACTTCATCAACAAGCTTAAACACATCTGCCAAATAATCCAGCACAGGAGTATCAAACTTTGATTTGTCTTCCTCAAACTTTTCAATATAAAATCTTATTGTTGCACCAACAGTTCCAGTTCCAGAAAGTCGTGCAAAAATCCTTGTTCCATCAGTTGTAAAAATCTGAATACCTTGATTTTTGGACTCTTCCCCACTGACAGGATCAACATAATTAAATATTTCTTTCTTTTTAATTATAAAGTTTCCAAAACTTTTTCCATCAATATCAACAGTTTTCATACGTTCAATAATAGCCTCCGCCTTTGGCTTATCAACACCTTCATAACTGTATTGAGAATAAAAATATCGTCCGTTTTCATTCCACATTTCCTCCACAATTTCACGCACAGTTTTACCAGTTTTAGAAAGTATGTTAAGCCAGAAAAGTATCGCAAAAATACCGTCCTTTTCACGGATATAATCACCACCCTGACCAAAACTTTCCTCACCACAAAGATTTATTCTGTTTGCATCAAGAAGACTTGCAAAAAACTTCCAACCAGTAGGAGTTTTATATACATCAATTCCCATTTTATCTGCGACTAAATCCACCGCACTTGATGTAGGAATTGAACGAGCGACACCAGTCAATCCATTTTTATAATATGGAATAAGTTTATGATATTTTGTAAGTATAGCAAGACTATCCGATGGCTTCACATAAAAACCACTACCAAGTATCATATTTCTGTCGCCATCACCATCACATGCACAACCAAAATCCGCACCACCTTCCATCATAAAATCATATATAGGCTTTGCATAAGTTGGATTTGGTTCTGGGTGAACTCCACCAAAATCAGGAAGAGGTTTATCATTTATAATCCATTCCCTTTTTGCACCAAGTCTGTTTACAAAAATTTCAACAGCCACTGGTCCAGTAGACGCATTCATCGCATCAAAACGGAAAGTATTTCCAGCCTCAAACCAACCTTTTATTGCATCAAAATCAAACATAGATTGCATAAGGTCAGCATAATCTTTTATTGGGTCAAGATACTCAACTTCCGCCAAATTCAACGCCTCCTCATCACTTATATCCAAAGTTTTATAAAATGCAATTTTCTTTGTATCTTCATAAATCGCATTTGTAACCGCCTCTGGTGCTTGCCCCCCATTTGACATTTCAACCTTAATGCCAAAATCTCCATCAATTCCCGCAGGATTATGAGAAGCAGAAAGTATAAATCCTCCATCGGCTTTATATTTTCTTATAATATTAGAAATCGCAGGTGTAGGAGCAACCAAATCACGCCCAACAACAAAAACTTTTTTAACACCATTTGCAATTAACATTTTTATAATTTTTGGAAGGAATGCCAACCCTGGGTATCTTCCATCACCACCAACAACCCAAGTATCAATTTTATCGCCACTTGCAATACGAACATTCAACGATGCTTGTATAAAATTTTCTAAAAAATTAGGTTCCATAAAAATTTTTGTTCTTTGTCTTAATCCACCTGTTCCAGGTTTTTGATTATCAAAAGGTTTAGTCGCAATTTCTATTATTTTCATAACAATACTCCTTTTTTTTTAATTGAAAAATATTAAAAAGCATAACACAAACAAAAAAACATATCAAGAAAGTTTTTATTTCAAAATATTACACCAATCACCATTTGCACGCATCTGACTGCAAAGATAAAAAAGCTCTCCTTCATTACCTAAGAAATAAAGCAAATAACGTTCACCCTTACCATCAACATACTCATTACTTATAAACGGTTCAAATCGTTCCGCAAACGGATAATCAGACACAAAAACGCCAATCCCTTTTTTTGCACTTTCCCTGTCATTATAAGTCGCAACGTGAGCTACCGATTGATAAGGAGATTTTTTCTTTTTTCCTTTATTTTCAAACAAAGGTCTATTTATCATTTTACTTTTTTTCTCATTCACAACATTAGACGATATATTTTGAGGAGAAGACATCAAAACAAGATTTCCATTTCTATCTTCTGAATATGACGAAGGTTTTATAACTCCCTGCTCTCTTACCATTTGCATAAGCTCATCATACCCCTCTGGTTTATCAAGCTTTGGACCACTCGCCCTAAAATCATTACTTTCATCAACAGACACATTATTTGAAGGAACAGGTCTTTTAAGGAAAAAACTTTCCTTTCCATCATCAACCATAATACCATCACTTGATACAATCACTGGCTCATCATAAATATCACTATTTTCCATAGCTTTATTCTCAGCCACCTTTTCAACAACTTTCACCTCATCCTGCTTCGTTTCAACCTTTTCATCAAAAGAAGCTTTCGGCATCAAACTATGCCTACTATCAAACCCACTATCTGCAAATAACAAAGAGGGAAATCCAAAAACAAATAAAATTATAAATAAATTTTTTTTCATTTTCCCCTCATTTAATAATAAAAAGTTGTTTTAACATCATTTTTATGATAATATATAAAAATTATAGGGGCAAGAAAAAAATGACTAACAAATTAAAAGATTTTACATCAAATTACAATAATTTTAAAAATACTTATGGCTTCAAAAAAATAAATCCATTATATATTTTTGGAACAACTTTTATTATAAACATAGTCTGGATTTTCTTAATAATAGGATACTTTAATAAACAAAGTATAAAATTTTCTGTCCTTACCCCATTTGAACTTGGCAATATAATAAGTGTATCATTAATCCCAATGTGTATTACATGGATAATCGCATTTTATATAAACAAGGCACTAAACTATAACTACGAAGAAAAAATAATTTTCCCATTTTTACAATCAATTATGGACCCATACGGGGACAATACAAGCATAATAAATTCAATCAAAAATAAACTTCAAACCGAAACAAACGAATTAAAAACTACACTTGATAGTTTTAAAGAGTTTAGTGATAAAGTTGAAAATATCTACACCCAAATTTCCGAAAATATAAAACTTAATACTACATATATGGAAAATCATAAGGATGTTTTAAATTCCATCACAACAAAATTAAATCAATCCATAAACGATATTGAAACATTAAATAATACTACTAATATAGTAGAGGAAAAAACAAACATCATTACAAACACTTTAACCGACCGAACAAGGGCTCTTGAAACAAGTATCAACCGATTAAATCAAAGCAAAACTGACATTGAAAATTCTGTAAACAAGGCTATTACAATTTCAAATGATATATCAAATAACTTTACCACCGCAGGAAATAAAATAATTTCCTCAACCGAAATTGCAAATACCCACGCCACACAAATTTTAAATAAAATTGATGAAAAGACAAAGGAGTTTATAAACAAAAGCAATACCTCCGCTGAACGAATTGCAAATGTTTCAAACGATTTAACTTCATCAATTAATACAATAAATATTATTTCAAATGAAAATAAAAAACTTGCACGTGATGCACTTGAAAAACTATCCCTACATTCACAAGTCATCACAACAAAACTAAACGAACAAACAAAAAGATTTGAGGACAATTCTGGCACAATTTTAAACACCGTTTCAAACGTTGAAAATAAATTTAATAATATCACAAATGTAATGAACGGAATATCAGAAACAATAATTTCCAACTTCAAGGAAATAGGTTCCGAAATCAACCTTCAAAAGGATAAACTTTTTGAAACATCATCAGAGGTCGCCGAAAACATCACCGACCTTTCCAATAAAATTATAAATGAAAAAGATAATTTCATCAAATCAATAGAAGATGTTAAGACTACAAGCAATGATGCAACAACAAGCCTTAAAAATTCATCAACCGAAATTATAAATACCTCTGATAATATAAAGTCGGCAACCAAAGAAATAAATGATTTAATGACTAAATCCAAAACAAATTTAGCAAACCAAACCGAAGCAAGTTTGAAATTCGCAACAGAGATAAAAAATACACTTAAAAATCAAATCAATGATTTAGAGGTAATAGTAAATTCTGTTTCCACCCAAACAAAACTTGGCGAAATATCTATTGAAAAACAGGGTGAAAAACTAACCTCCCTTACCGAAGATTTATTCCTTAAAATTGATACAATGAATGGAAAAATTTCATCAACAATAAATAATATCCTAAACCTTTCAACACAAATTGATGAAAAATTCAAAACTATGAACAACAGCATTTTACAAAACTCATCAACTGCATCAAAAATTATATCTGAAAACATAAATGATACCATTAATCAATCAAATAATTTCAAACAATTATCATCAGAGTTTTCAACACAAACAAAAAATATAAACAATGAAATAACATCACTTATAAACGAATTAAAACAACAAACTATAACCCTTGATACAACAACAAATAAAACAAAGGATTTAATCGGAAACATTTCTGCCGATATAATAAAAATGACAGGTATCATTCCACAAATAAATAACTCTATGAATGGACTTGAAAACACAATCAAAACCAATATAAATAATATCAATAGTTCCATAGATAATACAAAGGAAAAGTCATCAGCACTTATTGAAAATTTAAACATAGTAGGAGCAAAATTTTCAAAATTCACAACCGAAAAAACTTCTGAATTGGAATACATTTCCAACAATTCAACCCAAGCAATTACAAAGATTGCAAACTACACATCACAATTAACAAAGGAGCTTCAAACAAACCTTGAAAAACTTTCCTCACATCAAACAACACAAACAAAGGCATCAATTTCTTCCTCTGATACATTCTTAAACGACGCAGGATACATAATTGAAAAATTAAATTCCATCGCCATAGATTTAAGTCAGATTTTATCCCCTGATGTATCAAACGAACTTTGGAATAAATATAATGCAGGCTACAAAAGCGTATTTTCAAAATATCTAAACCACATATTAAATAAAAAACAAATTACAAGTTTAAAGGAACTTCTTGATACAAACAAAGATTTCAAACAATACACCGATAATTATATAAAGGAATTTGATAACCTTATACTTAAAGCATCAACTACGGATAAAAGAGAAATCTTGCTTGCTACAATCACATCAACCGATATTGGTAAGGCATATATGGTATTAAAGGAATTAAAATAATTATTCCAACATCATACCCATATTTAAATCCATATCAGCAATATCAAGTTGGAATCTTGCCTCATCACTCATCTTTGATAAATCCCAAGCAGGCTCCCAAACAAGTTTGATTTTAACCTTTCCAACTCCTTCAACCGAGGCAACACTATCCGCCACCCAATGAGGAATATCTTCCGCCATAGGACAAGTAGGAGAAGTCAAAGTCATTTCAATATAAACATTCCCACGCTTTGAAATTTCTATTTTATAAATAAGCCCAAGATTATACACATCAACATTTATTTCAGGATCAAATACAAGTTTTAAAGCATCAATCACATCATCCTTTTTCGCAACACGATGAAACCTTGATAGCTCCTCCCCTATCTCAAATTCAATATCAGAAATTTCCTTCACATCACCATCAAAAGTAATTTTTTCACTTTTCACATCTTCAACCATTTAAACACCTTTTATAACACTTATCGCTTTTTTAAGTTCAAAAATAAAAGTATCTATATCACTTTTATCATTATAAATTCCAAGTGAAAGTCGCACACTGCTTTCCACACCAAATTTTAAATGCAAAGGCTCTGAACAATGCTTTCCAACACGAACACAAACATTCTTCATCGCCAAATAAGAACCTATATCAAACGAAGAAATTCCATCAACGACAAAGGTTATCACACCATTTGCATCACTACTGCTTAACAACTTCACACCATCAATTTGTAAAAGCTGTGAAATTGTATAAGAGGTCAATTCCAAAGACTCACGTTCAATTTTATCCATACCAAATTCATTTATAAAATCAATCGCGAACCCTAAACCAATCGCCCCTGCAATAGGAGGAGTCCCCGCCTCAAACTTCTCTGGTATATCCTTAAAAGTAGCCTTATCATAAGACACCCTGTCAACCATATCCCCACCAAATTGATATGGAGGAAGCTCCCTTAAAAACTGAGTCTTTCCATACAAAACACCAATCCCAGTAGGTGCATAAATTTTATGCCCAGAAAACACCATAAAATCCACATCCAATTCAGAAACATTAACCTTGTAATGACAAATAAGTTGCGCTGCATCAATCAAAACCTTTGCTCCCACCGAATGCGAAATGGAAACAATTTTTTCAATATCATTTTTAAGTCCAATAACATTTGATTGCCCAGAAACCGAAACCAACTTTACCCTATCCGAAATATTCTCCCTCAACCATTCATAATCAAGCGAACCATCAGATAACACAGGTATAAACTTTAACACCACATTTTTTTTCAATGCCACTTGTTGCCAAGGGACAAGATTTGAATGATGCTCCACCTCTGACAAAATAATTTCATCGCCAGCATTTAATAAAGAAGAAAAAGAACTCGCAAGTAAATTTATCCCCTCGGTTGTTCCTTTTGTAAAAATAATTTCAGATGGACTTCCCGCACCAATAAAATCACAAACCTTCTTTCTTGCAATATCATACATAGAAGAAGCAACATCAGACAGCTTGTAAATCCCCCTGTGAATATTGGCATAATCATTTTTGTAAAAATCATCCAAAGCATTTATCACAGACAAAGGCTTTTGTGCCGACGCCCCACTATCCAAAAATATAAGTCCCTTATTATTATCAAATATAGGGAAAAATTGTTTAATATTTTCCATCAAAATATACCTATTGCAATTTTTTTAAATTTATATTATATAATATAATACGCTTTTAATAATTAAACAAGGAGAAAAAATATGGCTTTTACACAAATAACTGACGCAAATTTTGAAGAATTAGTATTAAAATCCACAAAAATTGCACTTGTTGATTTCTGGGCTCAATGGTGTGGTCCATGCAGACAATTTTTACCAATAGTAGAAGAAGTTTCAAACGAAATGGGCGACAAATTAAACTTTTTCAAGGCAAATGTAGACGAAGCACAAACACTTCCTGCAAAATATAATATCACAGGCGTTCCAACAATAATTTTATTTAAAAACGGTGATATACTTGCAACCCACAGTGGTTCTATGTCAAAAAAATCTTTGATTGATTTTATAAACGAACACATATAAAATATATATGTAATTTAGCTAACTAACAAAGGATACAACTATGACCGAAGAAAAGAATAAAGTCCTAAAAAATATAGAACTTCCACCAAATTATAAGCCTTCTGAGGATGAAGAATATATGAATCCTATGCAACTTGAATATTTCAAAAGAAAGCTTTTAACATGGAAAGAAGAACTTTTACAAGGAAGCGAGGAAACCCTTAAAACATTAACAGAAGAAACTGGCGATACATACAGCTCCTCTGGTGATGAAGTTGACCGTGCAAACGACGAAGCATTAAAACAACTTGAACTTCGTGCAAGGGACAGGGAAAGAAAACTAATTTCAAAAATTGATGCAGCCCTTAAAAGAATAGAGGACGGCACATTCGGTTATTGTGAAATCACAGACGAACCAATCGGACTTAAAAGATTGGAGGCACGTCCCGTTGCAACTATGTCAGTAGAGGCACAGGAAGAACACGAAACAAAGGAAAAATTATATAATAATTAAAATTATCTTAATTCAAAAAATTCCCCTTTTAAAAAGGGGAGTTTTTTTATCACAAAACATTAACCTTTAATCCCAATATTTGAATAACTGCTTTTCTGAGGAATATTGTTTCAGCTTTGAAACATAATCACTACCATAATTATAAAGATGATAAGCGTTCGAAGTGTTTCTACATAGATAATCCTGGGCAACCCATGTTCTCCCTTCAAGTAATGATAGATTAAAATAAGCTCCAATAATAGGTCTGTATCCATCCCATGCTTCATATTCTTCCTCCGTCCAACCATTAACTCCTGTATTATCAATATCAGAAGAATTCATTTTCACCTTTAATAAACCAATACGTGAATAAATTTTTGTTGTTGAAGTAGAAGGGCAAATATTAACAGTAATAGATTTTGAATCAATATCTCTAGAAAGAACATTTACTGCATTAGTCATGCATGTATATTTATAACTAGAAAAAGTAGCATCAGATAAACTCCTTAACTTAATAATTGATGTATATGATTTACCATAAGGAATAACATCCACATAATTATCAAACTTTATAGGGCATCCCTTTTTATTTTTACCATAATTATTTCTATCAACAATATTCTTAATTTTACCATCCTTATCCATAATAAAAGCCTTTCTAAAGAAGTCACTACAATATAGGTTTGTTGGATCAGCAACAGCCCAATTATTGGTCCAGCCGTCAACACAGGTGTAATCGTCCTCTGTTCCCTCAACTTTTTTGATACGGAGTTTGGCAAGTCTTTGTGCCTCATCTTCATTTACTTGAGGGGCACTTACCACAGGTTGAGGTGCCTCATCCTCAACTACTGGTTCTGGTTCAACAACATCATCTTTACCCACACAATCAGCAATAGAAGATGCTCCCTTTGTTGACGAAGTTCCCGTTGGGCAAGCCTCACATTTTACCTTTAATGAAGTCGCCATATCTTCTACTGGATAATAATTTGCTGGGCATTCAAACTTATACGCCTTTTCATCAGCCAATGTATAGGACAAAAGATTTTCGTCACCCTTCACATTCCTTACTACCGCCTTTTCTGGTGCCAAACACACATCCTGAGTATTTGGATTCTTATAGGTGGTTCCAGATTTTTCAACTATATCATTTATAGGACAAATTCCAGACGCGATAATACAGGTCTTTACCTTGTTCACCGTTTTTTCAACATACCCAGGGATACAAGTCAAAAACGCAGTTTCCGCCTCACTTATCCAAGAAGGTCTGGTCTGCAAACTTTTATCATAGGTGTCTTTTTTAGCCTTTTCCCAGGTCACAACCTCTGCAATATCGCCCTCTGGCAAAGTACATTCCTGAGTTTTTGAAGAGTAGTAAATGTATTCGGCTTTTTCTTCATTGTATGTTTTTCTTAAAAATGTAGCAACAGGACATACCGTAGTTTTTGCTGAGGAAGTAGTGGTTGAGGTTGTAGTCACAGCTTTCTTTGTAGAACCTCTTGAAATAGCTCTTTTAGTTGAAGCTTTGGTTGTCGCGGCACGCTTAGTGCTTGATTTGTTAGAAGTCACCGCCCTTTTTGTTGAAGTTTTAGTTGTTGCGGCCCTCTTGGTTGAAGCTTTGGTCGTCGCCGCTCTCTTTGTGCTTGATGTTGATTTAGAAGATGAACTCGCCCTTTTCCTTGGCGCTGCATTAACAAAATTTTGTGAAGATACTACAATAGTGGCAATAATCATAAAGAACAATGAAAGGATATAATCCTTTGATTTTACAAAACTTTTACCCCCCCCCTTGTGGATTCTTACAAATATAAAATACTTTCTTTAACATAATATATTCTCCTTTTTTTATACGGATATTATATCACAAATTTCAAATATACACAACAAAAAAATCCCCGTATAAAATAACGGGGAATTTTTCTACTCAAAACAAATTATCTTTGATAAGAAGCTTCTATAAATTCAGGCTTCTTCAAATCAGCCAATTCACGTTCAAAAACCAAAGCTTCATCTTTACCAACATTCATTTTTAAATAATATGACAAATCTTCTTTATTAAAATCCTTTATCATAATAAGCAAATTTTTATAATCATCTGGTAATTTTCCAAAATATTGAGGTTTTGTTATTGCTCCATTCATCTTAATTCCAGATTTTTGAATATAATAAGCAATTCTTTGTTCTTCTCTAAAAGTATTAATAGCTTCTTTATCATCTATTTCTTCAACAGGTTCTTTTACCTCTGCATTTTTTGAAGCAACTTTATAACTGTTATAAGCTGTTGCACAATTAACACTTACTAATCCTGCAAATGCTATCATTAATACTGCATCTTTTACATTGTTTTTTTTCATTTTTTACTCCTTATATTTGATTATTAAAAAACATTTTATATATTAAACAATTATTTCATTTTGTCAACAATTATTTATAAATTTAATTTTATTTATCTTTTTCTTTGAAAAATCAATATATTAGAACCATAGAAAGAATACATCAATCCAATAATTAAAAGGAAAATTATAAACAAATTTCCCGTTTTAGCAAAAAAAGTAGACCCGATTCGTGAAACCAAATCAACATCAAGCACCCCTACAACATTTAAAAACTTTGCATCAAAGCTTTTATCCTTTGAAACAGTCAATTTTCCAGACACAAATTCACCCAGCGGAGAAATAACTCCACTTATTCCATCATTTGCAACCCTGATAACAGGAACACCCTCCTCTACTGCCCTAAATTTTACAATCGCACTATGCTGATATTTTCCAAAACTCGCAAACCACTTATCATTTGAAATATTCACAATAAAATCCACATCCTTTGAAATACGAAGTCCCGAAAATATCACCTCATAACAAATAAGCGGATACAAGGTAAGTCCTGCCACATCAAACTTTCCACTCTCAATCCCACTTGAAAAATCAATCGCCCCCTCCGTCAATTTTTTAAACGGAATAAGAAATTTAAGCGGGATATACTCACCAAACGGCACCAAATGACGCTTATCATAAAAATCAAGTATACCATCTTTATCAATCGCAACCATAGTATTAAAAAGCTTGAAATTCCTGCCACCCAAAAACTCAATTCTATTAAACCCAGTAATGATATTCGCCCCATTAACAGCCGAAAGGTTCATCAACTTCATCATAGAAAAATCATCCCTGAATAAATCAGTCGGCACAGATGTTTCCGACCAAACAATAATATCCGAACTCTCACCAAGCTTTGACATTTCTATATATTTATCAAGATTACCTTCATTATATTTGTCTTCTTGTATAACATTAAGATTTACAAGCTTCACTTTCTTACCAACAGGTTCAAAATTTTTATATTTCAAAACCCTCAACCAACCAAATCCCAAAACAAAAAATATTATAAGGATTATAAGGAAGAAAGTTCTACTCTTAAATACCTTTTTCCCATTTTTTAAAACCAAATATGGAAATGTCAATACAAATACAGTTAAAAAGGAAAGTCCCAAAATTCCAACCAAACTTGCCACCTGTATCACAGGCAAACACTCCGACCAAATAAGAGCCACAGAGTTCCAAGGGAACCCCGTAAAAATCCAACTTTTCACCCATTCAATAAATGTAATTGATAATGCAAAACCAAAATAACGCTTATTCTCCTTCATATAGAAAGTCATAATTCCAGCAAGCCCAAAAAATATCGCCCAACCAAAATCAAAAAGCCCAACTACAAAAGGAGCAATAACACCAGCACCAACAAATTCAAACGGACGCACCATCCAAGAAAACGAAACTATATTTGAAAGAAACGAAAGCCCAAAGGCAAACCAAAACGCCCTCTTCCAATTCTTGGAAATACCTATCCCATATAACATATAGGAAAGATAAACCGCCATCCCTATAATAGAAAAAAGGACACACTTATTAAAGGGAGGAAATACAAAACCACCCAACATTCCAACCAAAATATAGATTAAAATATTTAAAATTCTATTCTTCATAAGGATTTGAAATTCCCATACTTTCCAATATCTTTATTTCAAAAAACTCCATCTCTCTTGCTTCCTCATCATCAATATGATCAAAACCCAAAAGATGAAGTATCCCATGACAAAGCAAATGCGCATAATGATTTTCAAGGGAAATATGCTGTAGCCCAGCCTCCTTTTTAAGTGTAGCAAGCGACATCACAATATCACCCAACAAAAGCTCATCCCCCGTTTCAAAAGATAAAACATTTGTTGGCTTATTTTTTCCACGATAGTTTTTATTAAATTCCTGTATTTCCTTATCCCCAGTCAAAAGGACATTTATTTCCATACCCTTTAATTGCTTAACACCAACCATTTTAAAGGTTTCACAACAAACCCTCTTTGATAATTTTTCCAAATTTTTAATTGATGTAAGCCAAGCCTTATTTTTATAAATAAAGGAAAGCTTTACACGACAAGACATAATTCCAAACATCTATTTTTCCTTTTCTTTGTCCTTATTCTTCATAAATTGAGAAACACCAATCTCAATCATTTCTGAAATATTAACAGAATCTTGGGAATAATCAAAACTATCACCATCAACCATATAATCATTACTTCCACCAGGAAGCACCGCAACATACTTTGCTCCCATCAAACCATCAGTATAAATTGCAACAGAACTGTCATCAGGTATAAAGACATCATTGTTGATTTTCATATAAATCTTAACCGAAAAGTTATCCATAAGTTCAAGCTTTGATATAGTCCCAATATCAATACCAGAAAGTCTTACATGTCCCCCTTCTTTAAGCTCATCAGTTTTTCTTACCTCTGCAATCAAGGTATAGAAATGCTCATTATTAACTTCTTTAAAATACGAATAAAGTCTTACACACACAAAAATAAATAATGAATAAATAATAACTGTTCCAAAAAACTTTTTAAGCCTTTGTATCATCTTTTTTCTATTCATTTTCCCCTCCTAAATTTTTATACATATTTAAAGAAATTAGAAATGTAATTTATAACCTCACTAACAGGAAGCCTTATTTGACTCATTGTATCCCTATCTCTAATAGTAATAGTTTCTGGACTTTTTTCCAAAGTTTCAAAATCAACTGTTAAACAGATAGGAGTTCCAATTTCATCATGCTTTCTGTAACATTTACCAACATTACCCGATGTTTCAAGAGCAATCTTTCCAATACCAAGTATTTTAAGCCTGTCCCTTAACTCCTCTGCCTTTTCCATAATTTGAGGATTATTTTTAGCAAGCGGAACAATCGCTACCTTCACAGGTGCTAAATGAGGTTTCAAACGAAGATATATTCTCTTTTCTCCATTTTCCAATATCTCCTCTGTATATGCTTCATTAAGTATAGCCAAAGCACCTCTATCAACACCAGCCGATGGCTCTATCACAAATGGAACATAGGTTTCCTTTGTATATGGATCAGTATATGAAAGTTTAACTGCGGAATCTTTATTTTCCAAAACCTTGGATTTTACACCCAAAGCTTCTGAATCCTTTGTATGTGAACCAAGGTCAAAATCACATCTGTTTGCAATACCTTCCAATTCTTCCACACCATGTGGGAATTTGTAAACTATATCGGTACAAGCTTTTGCATAATGTGCCAAATCAGCCTTTTCATGAACTTCAAAGTCAATATTTTCCTCTGAAAGTCCTTGTTTAAGCCACCATTTTTTTCGCTCATCAATCCAGTATTTATGCCACTTTTCATCTTCACCAGGCTTTACAAAAAATTCCATTTCCATTTGTTCAAATTCACGAACACGGAAAATAAAGTTGCGTGGAGTAATTTCGTTTCTAAATGCCTTTCCAATTTGCGCAATACCAAATGGAACTTTTCTTGCCGTAGCATCCATAATATTTTTAAAGTTCACAAAAATACCTTGTGCTGTTTCTGGTCTTAAATAAGCATAGGAATTTTCATCAACAACTGGACCAATATTCACTTTCATCATAAGATTGAAATCACGAGGCTCTGTAAGTTCATCCGACCCACAAAAATCACATTTTCCAGGAACAAGAAGTTTATCCGCACGCATACGTTGTTTACACTTCTTACAATCAACAAGAGGATCTGTAAATGTAGTTTCATGACCTGAATGTTTAAAAATAAGTCTGTTGGAAAGCACCGCAGAATCAAGCCCTTCGGTATCATCTCTGTCATAAATCATCGCTCTCCACCAAGCATTTTTAAGATTGTTTTTAAGCTCCACTCCAAGAGGACCATAGTCATAAGTTCCCTTTAATCCGCCATAAATTTCACCACTTTGGAAAACAAAACCACGTCTTTTACAAAGTGAAACTAAATCTTCCATAGATTTTGCAGTCATAATAAAACTCCTTAAATTTTAATACTCAAAGAAAAATACAACATTTAATTGCAACTTTCAAGGTTTATTTTAATAAAAAAACTTAAAAAAAATAAACAAATCCATCTTTACAATCCAAACTTTTTGGAATAATATTTATATATAAGACAAAGGATACACAATTGGAAACAAAAGCTGATTTAGTAAACGCAGTAAAAAATTACATTCCCGACCTAAAACCTTCTGATAAGGCACGGCTTGAACTCGCATACACTTTTGCCCAAGAAAAACACGCTGGTCAAAAACGCGCAAGTGGGGAAGATTACTTCACTCATCCACTAGCAGTTGCAATGATTGCCGCACGAACTTATGAACTTGATGTGGACTCAATTATCGCCGCCCTTCTTCATGATGTAGTAGAGGACACAGAAACCTCCATCAAAACAATCAAAAATCTTTTTGGTGATGATGTCGCCGAACTTGTCATAGGTCTAACAAAACTCCGCTCCATAAAAATAAAATCAGAAAAAACATTAAAGGCGGAAAACTACCGCAACTTTGTTTTATCAGTATCAAAGGATATAAGAGTTTTAATCATAAAATTATTGGACAGATTCCATAATATGAGCACATTGCAATTCCACAAATCACCCGAAAAACGACAAAGGATTGCACATGAAACTTTAAACATCTATATTCCACTTGCCGAACGTATGGGTATGGAAGAATTAAAACACAAAATGGAAACAATTTGTTTTAAGGAATTATATCCCCAAGAATATCATTTTATTCAAGATAAATTAGAGGATATAAGAAAACGTGGAACTGACTTAATTGAACCTATTGTTGATGAATTAAGCGAACTTACATTCAAACATAAAATAAAGGCAAAAATTTACGGCCGTGAAAAAAGTCCATATTCCATATGGAAAAAAATGCAAAATAAAAACATATTGTTTGAGGAAATTTTTGATATAATCGCTTTCCGATTTATCGTAAAAACTGTTGAAGATTGTTATAAAATTTTGGGTATGATTCATTCCACATATAAAATGATTCCTAATCGTTTCAAGGATTATATATCAACTCCAAAACCAAACAAATATCAATCACTTCATACAACAGTCATCGGTCCACAAAACAAACGTATTGAAATACAAATCAGAACCGAAGAAATGGACAGGGTCGCCCAATATGGATACGCCGCCCACTGGATGTATAAGGAAGGTAAAACCGACATCAGATCAAAGGATTTTGATTGGCTCCGAAATATGGTAAATGCAATCAAACATATATCCTCGCCTGATGAAATTGTGGAAAATACAAAACTTTCTCCATTTATTGATTCTGTATTCTGTTTTACACCAAAGGGAGATTTGATTGTCCTTCCTCTTGGCTCCACAGCACTTGACTTTGCATATAACATTCATTCAAACATAGGAAACCATTGTGTCGGTGCAAAAATAAATAAAGTTATAAAGAATATCAGAACCGAACTTAAAACTGGTGATGAGGTTGAAATCCTAACCTCCAAAACACAAATTCCAACACCCGAATGGGAAAGATTTGTCGCAACAATAAAAGCAAAATCAGAAATAAGACATTACTTAAAGCAACAAAAAAAACAACAAACTATACTATATGGAAAACAACTTATCCAAACAACATTTGAAAATTACAAAAAAAGTTTTCATGAAAAAGATTTAAACTCTATCATAGATAAATACGGTGCAACAAACCTTGATGACTTATATTTACTTATCGGATCAAAGGAATATACACCTGAACACGTTCTATTTTCCATATACCCAGAATTAAAAAATTCTACACAAAAGAAAAATTTTGATGTTGATAACTTCCTAAGTGCAATTGGAAAAGTTCACCCACAAAATTCATCACAAACATTAACCTCTGGTGTACTTTCAAATATTCCTATACACTTTGCAAAGTGTTGCTATCCTCTTCCTGGTGATAAAATCATTGGTGTTATTCATACGGGAAAGGGCATAACTATACACAAGGAAAATTGTAAACAACTTTCAAAATATGCAAAAACACCAGAAAAATTATTCAACCTTTCCTGGAACGATTACAACGCATTCAAGGATTCAAAATTCAGCACAAAACTTTCCGTCCTTTGCGATTATATCCCAGGTGCATTAAATAAAATTACTTCTATAATCGCACGTGAAAATGCAATAATAGAGGATATAAAGGTTGCAAACAAAACTCACGAATTTATTGAATTTTTAATAACAATTGACGTTGATAATATTGAACATCTAAACAATATTGTCAGCGACCTAAAATCAATAAAAATGATTAACACAGTTTTAAAATATAATTAAAGGGATTATTTTATAAAATGCTTACAAACTTAATAATTAAAAATTTTATATTAATAGAAAATCTAACTCTTTCATTCGGACATAAACTAACTGTCCTAACTGGTGAAACTGGTGCTGGAAAATCAATACTTCTTGATGCAGTAAGTTTTGTTTTGGGCGCTCGGAGCGACACTTCTATAATAAGCAAAGATTGCGAACAAACCTCTGTATGTGCAACATTTGATTTACAAAAAAATCACCCTGCAATAACAAAACTTATTGATAACGATATATTATCAAAATCCGATATTCAAAACCAAAACGAAATTATTATAAGAAGAGTTTTAAACAAAGATGGCAAAAACAAAATCTTTATAAACGATATTCCAGTAAGTCTTACACTTGTAAAATCAATTGGCGAAGATTTAATTGAAATACACGGACAATTTGATAACCAAAGTTTGCTTAATCCTGCAACCCACATAAATACACTTGATACATTCGGTAATTTGGATGGATTAAAGGAACAAACAAAAATAGCCTATAATATCTGGCAGGATAAAAAAAATGAACGCATAAAAACCGAAGAGGAATTTTTAAAGGCAAAACAAGATGAGGAATACCTTAAACATAATCTTGCTGAACTTGAAACCCTAAATCCACAAGTTGGTGAGGAAGAGGAGCTAAATCAAAAACGCCACCTTCTTCAAAATTCAGAAAAAATTATCACCGCGATAAAGGACTGCTACGACTACCTTTCAAAATACGGCGACAGCCCAGAAAAATTTATAAATGAGGCTTCCTATTCATTAGAAAGAATTCCTGATGATGCAAAAAATGATAACATCAAGGAAATAATTTCCGAACTTGAAACCACATCACAAAACCTTTGCGATGCCTATGAAAGATTATCACAAATTCTTTCATCCGACATTTCTGATACTCAAAGTTTAGAGGAAACCGAAGAACGTCTTTTCACAATTCGCGAACTTGCAAGAAAACATAAAATCACACCTGACGAACTTCCTACCTTCACAAAAAATTTAAGGGAAATTGTGGAAAATATAAACAACTCCGACAACGTTTTAAATGAAAAGAAAAAGGCAGAGGATTTAGCAAAATCATCATACATTGAAATTGCAACAAAACTTTCCGAAGAACGGAAAAAAACAGGTAGCGAATTATCAAAACGCGTGCTTGCCGAACTTGCCCCACTTAAACTTGAAAAGGCAACTTTTGAAACTGCAATCACAACCGAAACTGATGAAAAAAAATTTGGACCAAACGGAATAAACACTGCTTACTTTATGGGGACAACAAACGTTGGTGGCAAAAAAGATTATATTCACAAAATCGCATCTGGTGGTGAACTCGCAAGATTCACTCTCGCAATAAAAGTTGTAATTTCAAATGAACAATCCATCTCTTCAATGATATTTGATGAAGTTGATACAGGAATTTCTGGTGCCACCGCAAGTGCCGTTGGTGAACGTCTTGCAACCTTAAGCAAACACATACAAACTATGGTAATCACCCATTCACCACAAGTCGCATCTTTCGGAAATCATCATTTCAAAGTTGAAAAATATTACGATGATGAAAAAAATAAAACTATAACATCAGTCAATCAATTATCAGAACAAGAAAGAATTCAAGAAATCGCAAGAATTATTTCTGGCGATAAAATCACAACCGAGGCAATAGAAGCCGCTAAATCACTTTTTCATCAATCAATAAAGGCATAAAAAGGAGGATAAAATGCAAATAAAATTTACTGAAATTATAAAAGATAATTACGACTACACAATCCTAGGAGTTTATGAAAACAACAAACTTTCACAAACAACATCTAAATTTGATAAGGATTTAAAAGGTATAATTACAAAATCCCTAAAAAATTCTTCTTTCAAAGGTAAAGCTGGCGAAATACTTATCATACATTCAGAAAAAATTATCCTTACAGGTCTTGGCAATGCGGGCGAACTTACAACCCCTACATTAAATAAAATTGGTGGTATTATTGGAACAACTCTTAAAAGAGAAAAAGTATCAACCGCTCTTTTAATGCTTGATAATTTTGAAGATAAGAAAAATTTTGAAATTATATATGGTGCAAAACTTAAAACCTATAAATTTGATAAATATTTAACAAAGGACAAAGAAAACTTTAACTGCACACTTTTTGTTCACACAGAAAATCCAACAAAGTCAAAAGAAGATTTTACAGAAATAAATTCTATCATTGATGGAGTTATTACAACAAGGAATCTTGCAACCGAACCATCAAATATTTTAACCACAACCGAATTTACAAAGCAAATCAAATACCTTTCTAAATTAGGTATAAGTATCGAAATCATTGATGAAAAACAACTTAAAAAAATGGGTGCAAATTTAATTCTTGCTGTGGGTAAAGGTTCCGCATACCCTCCATATATAGTAATAATGAAATACACAGGCAACAAAAAATCCAAAAAAACTATTGCCCTTGTTGGAAAGGGACTTTGCTTTGACAGTGGCGGTATATCAATCAAACCATCTGCACATATGGATGAAATGAAATCCGATATGACAGGCGCCGCAACAGTCGTTGGCATAATGGAAATGATTGCAAAACAAAAAGCAAAAATAAACTTAACTGGTATCATAGGACTTGCCGAAAATATGCCAGACGGTGCATCATACAAACCAGGCGATATTTTAACATCACTTTCTGGTCAAACAGTAGAGGTCTTAAACACAGATGCCGAAGGTCGCCTAGTCCTTGCCGATTGCATCACCTATGCAAACCAAAAAGTAAAGCCAACTGCAATAATTGATTTTGCAACACTCACAGGTGCAATTATGATTGCCCTTGGCGAATACAAAGCTGGACTTTTCACAAATTCAGATAACTTAGGAACAAAACTTTTAACAGCAGGAAACGAAAGCGGTGATGAATTATGGCAATTCCCACTTTCAAAAAAATATAATGAAATGCTTTCCTCCCCTGTTGCAGATATGGCAAACATAAGCCACCCAGACAGACTTGCTGGCTCTATCACCGCAGCCGAATTTTTGCATAACTTCGCGGGCGATACCCCTTGGGCTCATATTGATATAGCAGGAACCGCATGGACCACATCTGGAAATGATATATCACCAAAGGGATTAACTGGTTTCGGTGTAAGGTTGATAAATGACTTCCTAAAAAACTTTAATGAATAAAAATCATCCCCATCACGGGGATTTTTTTTATAACAAATTACAACTTCAACTTATCAAGTTTTTTATACAGGATAAGTTCTGTCTTACTACTTAAATCAATCTTCTTTATAACTTTAAAATCTTTTTCATACAAAGAAAAATCAAAATCCAATCCACCACCCAAAAAGATTTCTTTTTCAACCGTCAACCTTACCTCATCAACCAATTTTTTAGATAGAAAATATTGATATGTTTTAACTCCACCAAGCAACGCAAAATCTAAATTGGGCAACCTAATCCAATCATCAAAATAATTTCTTCCAACAAAAGAATTTGTGAATATATATAAGGGCTTATAATAAAGTCTTTCCCCAAATTCCTCCGCAGTTTTTCTTCCAGCTATAAATGCATCAACTTTATTACTGTGAAGAAATTCCCTAAACTGTTTTTTATCCTCCCCAGAAGAAAAATCACCATTACCATTACTATCAGCAATTTTTCCATCTGCACTAAGGGCAACACACATTATAATTTTCATTTCAACACTTCCAAAAGAGGTCTGTATATATCAACCTCCAACGGTATATTGAAATTTTCCATACTTGCGGTTTCTGAGAATTCTATACCCTCATACCCGCGAAGAATTACAATAGGAACTCTTTCATCTGCCTCCCCACTAATAAGTGTAGCCATAGCCGTCAATGGGTCTATTTTATTTACTTGTGTAAGTTTCATAGTCCTTCCAAATATATCAGATTTTCCCCGAATATCTTCCAGCGGATTTATTCCCGCAAGCCCAGTTGTAATACCAGTCACACCCCAACGAAGTGGAGTTGTATGACTGTCCGTAGATACAATACCAAGTCGTTTTATATTATTTTTTTGCATCAAATATTTTCGTATCTCTGCACATAATTTATCAACATCCTTTGACCACAAAATATAATGCTCATTCGCATTACTTTCATCAATTCCAGCCGCAGGAATAAGTATGTTATTCGTGATAGTAAGGTTTACATGAAATCCCTTATCACTTTCATACGGCAAATAATAAGTTGCTTCTTGCTTGATAAGTTCTTTCTTATCCGCCCCAGAAACAGGCACACACCTACCCTGATGTATCGCAAGGATTTTAGAAGTTATAAAAATAATATCACCATCAACGATTTCAAGATTATCAAGTATATCCCAAATTTCATCTTTTGGTGGTTGAACTATACGAGTTTTTATTGGAATAAAATTAAGTTGCATTTTCACCTCCGCAGTTTTAACTGTAACAATGCTTTTGTTAATAGACTATTTTTATATAATCCCAAATTTATAAATTGTAAAGATAAAAATAAGGAGGAAAAAATTTCCCCCTTAATAAAAAAAGGTGATAAATGAAAACTTATCGTGAAAAAACTTTACTAATATTTTTAATAATATTGTTATCAACAAATTCAACTTTAAAAGGCACATTCAAACAGTTATTAAATTCAGAAACACCATTTAATAAATCATCTCTATCTTTTGCCCCTTTTATAATAGAAACTAATTTATAATCATCAATCCTTTTTTTTGGGAAACCAGAAAACTTATAAAAATCATAAAATGACTTATATGCTTTATCATTAAATTCTATCAATTTTTTAGGTTCACTTTTCCCATTTTTAGAAAATACCTTAACCTTATAATCATCTTGTGTTTTCTTTACACCAAAAACGGAATTTAATGGATAATATATACATATCAAATCCACAGGATCCAAATTATCCCATTTTTTAAGAACTTTTTTACAATCCTTCTTACTCATAAAATCAAGTTTTTTATAAATATTTTCATCCTCCTTAAATATATCAGTTTTTGAAATATCAATTCCGCCCTCATTTAAAAGATAAATCATATAATAATCAATAAACCATTTAAACATATCAGAGTTATCAAAACCTTCTTTAAGCATAGTAGTATAAAAATCATAAAATCCATTCTTAACATTATTTATATCTAAAATGCTAAAATGAGTATTAAGATTCATAAAACCAATATGTTTATTAGAATATATTGAAAGATACTTAATATTCAAAAGATAATTAAATACTTCCTGACGCCTAATTTGAGCAAAATTTTTCATAAAAAACTCCTTTTATTAAAAGAAATTATATTTTTTGTTTAAATATGTAAATAATAAAATAAACTAATAAAAAAAAATGTCAACAAAAAACTTTTAACAATTTGAAAAAAATATGGTATTATTATATAGCAAAACAAGGAAACAATAATGATAGTTGAAAGCATAAACATAAAAGAAAAAAATATAAAAGACATCATATCAAAATATGAACTTGACGAAGATTTACTTCTTGATGTGGAAGATTCAAGCGAAATTGCCCGTTTCCTTGAAAAAAAGAAATATACCGAAGTAATCCTAAAATACCCAATCAAAAACGATATTGCCACCCTTGGTATATATTTAGAGCAAAATAAAATACTGTTTTTATATAATGAGGATTTTCCCTTTACAATCAATAATTCTTTAAAAACAACAACTATGATTTTAGTTGATGTAATATACCAAATCACAGAAAATTACTTCAAAATACTAAAAACAACTGATAAAAAAATAAGAAAAATCAAACTCGCATCAAAAACATCAGTCAAAAATAACGACTTATTAACCCTATTTGAATTACAAAATGATTTAGACGATTACGTCATATCAATAAAGGGAAACTTGGGTGTTTTAAATAAAATCATCACAATAACCCGAACAAATAATGAATTTATAAACGATGCAAAGATTGAAAATGAACAAGCCCTAGAAACCGCAGTATCCTACTCCAAAATAGTTTCAAATTTACGAAGCACCCTTGAAATTATAACAAACAACATAACAAATAAACGAATGGAAGGCTTAACAATCGTAAATGTTTCCGCCCTTATCATAACAAGTATTTCGGGTCTTTACGGTATGAACGTCCGCCTACCTCTCGCAAATATATATAACATATTCTATTACATAATTCTATTAAGCATAATATTTGCACTAAGCTTTGGTTTCTTCCTAAAAAAGAAGTTTAGCGAGAAAAAATAAATAAGTTGAAGGATTTTTTTGGTGGCGCCCCCCAGATTCGAACTGGGGACCTGCGGATTATGATTCCGTCGCTCTAACCGACTGAGCTAGGGCGCCAAAGATTAAATCATAATAATTTAATCTTATCAAATTGTCAACAGATTAATTTTCGGTTTCAGGAATTTCCTCAACCTTATCAAATATCATAGTATCACCATTCTTATTTTTAAGAATAAGTTGATTACCCTTTATCTCATATTCAACAGGATTATTATTCAAAAATCCAAAATACTTTTGCTCTACTTCCATCGCATTTTGAGGACCCATCATCATAGTTGAAGCAATACCACCAAAATTTAATGCCTTATCTTCTATTTTATAAGTCGTAAAGTAGTTATTTACAACCTTACCAAACAATCTATCCTCATCTTCTGCAAATGACAAACTTATTTGCACATTATCATTGGATTTATTTATATAATTATTGCCATTAAGTTTTTCCTTTTTACAACAAGCAAAAAGCATAGTAGTAGCAAACATAACAGATATAATTTTCTTCATTTTTACCTCCTTTTGTTAATAATATAAATATAACACTTTCAAAAGAAAAAAGAAATAAAAAAATCCCCTAAAAAAAGGGGATTTCAAATCAAAGAAAAAAACTTATTTGTTAATAGCTTCTTTCAATGTTTTACCAGCTTTAAATTTAGGTTGTTTAGAAGCAGGTATTTTAATTTCTTCACCAGTTCTTGGGTTATGACCTTTTGTTGCTTTTCTTTTTGAAACAGCAAAAGTACCAAAACCAATAAGACGAACTTCTTCACCTTTTTTCAAAGCTTTTGTTATAACATTTACAAAGCTATCAAGAACTTCACCAACTTTTACTTTTGAAAGTTCTGTTGAATCTGCAATAGCATTTATTAAATCATTTTTGTTCATATCTATCTCCTTTTCTTTTGTTTAACAATGTTGATTTTTACAACACATAACAGATTCTAACTAATAAAAGTCAAAGAAGTCAATAAAAAATCTACATTTTCCCTAAAAAAAATTGATTTTTCCCCAAAAAAGCTAGTTTTTTATACTAAAAAATAACATTTGTCCCTGTTTTATAAGAAAAAATAACTAAGAATCTAGTAAAGTCCTTTAAATGTCTTTGACTGTGCAGATAGATGATTCACATCAAATAAATAAATAGATTCCTTATCAACTGCACCCTCTACCTCCACAGAACATCTATAAAGTCCCTTATCAGGCTCACGACAATCAACATAAATCTCACTATTTCTTATATCATCAATCGTAACCCTGTTTGTTGCAATATCCAAAAACACCTCTGCAAAAGCAAGCATAGTAACACCAATAAGCATCATACCTATATGCATCCACTTCATATCACCTTCATACATAGCTTTTACTAAAATCCAAAGCAACATAAACACCGCAGCAATATAAATAAGACGGCGGAATTGTTTAAATACCTTTTCAAGAGCATACACAAATTTTTCCCATGGACCCAAATCCGATTTTTCAAGTTCAATTGAATTAACCGAACACATATACACTATTTCAGATTCTATATCGGATTTACCTCTTGCCTTCATCTCTCTTGAAAATTGTTGAGCTTTTCTCATAACCGATTGGCAACCAACTTTTATTCTATCCTTTGCATCTTGTGAAAAAGTAAAACCATTACCACGACCAGAAGCAACTCTTCTACCACCTCTTGCCCTATTTTGTGAAAAAGAAACATTAGCAAAAGAACACATAATTATTAAAAATAAAATAAAAAATTTTTTCATAAGAAAACTCCTAATAACTTTTATTATAATATCACAAACAAACGATTAAAGCAATCTATTTATTCCTCATCAGAAGAGATTAACTTTTTACTATCAATCCCAATACTTTTTATTGTTCTTGCCCCCTTCGCCTTCATATCCTCAGCAATGGAAATTGCCGACCCTCTTCCATCAGAAAGCTGATTAAATGCTTCATCATAGGCATTTTTTGCACTAATCAACCCCTTATCAATCTTTTTCATATTTTCAACAAACCCGACAAGCTTATCATAAAGTCGCCCAGCCTTTTCCGCAATAACAGAGGCATTTTGATTTTGCTTTTCAATATTCCACAAATTTTTAACCGTTCTAAGTATAGGAAGTATAGATGATGGCGTAGTAATAGCGACATTTGCCTTATACGCATTATCATAAATACAATTATCACATTTTAAGGCCTCTATATACGCTTGCTCATTCGGAATAAACATAAACACAAATTCAAAATCCGAAAGATACTTTTGATATTCCTTGCTTGAAAGCTCCGCAATATGCTTTTTTACTGATGCTATATGATTTTTCAAAAACTCCTTTTTTCTATCTGGATTCTCCTCTCTTATAAAATCAATATAGGCAGAGATTGAAACTTTTGAATCCACAATCAACTTTTTTCCATTTGGAAGATTTATCACACAATCAGGACGAAGATTTTCTCCATTTTCACCCTTTACATTAAATTGCATTTGATAATCTGTCCCTTCAAGGAAACCAGCCATATCAAGAATATCTTTAAGCATATGTTCGCCCCAATCCCCCTGCACTTTTGCATTACCTTTAAGTGCATTTGTTAAATCATCCGCGTTTTTTGACAATGTTGCATTAAGATTTTTAAGTTCCAAAAGTTCTTTACTCAATGCACCCTTATCATTTTCATTTTTAAGATTCGTTTTTTCTATCAAATCCCTAAAATCTCTTATCTGAGTTTGAAATGGATTAAGAAGGACAGAAAGCGAAGCCCTTTGTTCCTTATCAAAATCCTCCCTTTGCATTTTCAAAATCCTGTTTGATATATTTTCAAATTCGCGTGAAAATTCCTCTTTTACCTTGGAAACTTCTGATACTTTCGCCTCCACCGATTTCCGCTCCTGCTCTAATAAAACTGAAAGCTTAAAATTATCCCTCACTAAATTTTGATTTTTCAAAAATAAATAAACTGTGGCAATAACAAAACCAACAAACAAAGAAATAAAAACTATTGTCATTTTAAACTTTTCCTCTTATATTAATAATATAGATATAATAACAGAAAGATTTATAAAATGGAAGATTTAAAAAAGAATAAAAGAACAATCACCCTATACACAGAACCAGATCCAATTTTACGAAAGCCAACAACAGAAGTTGAACAAATCACAGACGAGCTTTTACAAACCTTTGATGATATGGCACAGATTATGGAACGCTTTGATGGTATAGGACTCGCAGGCCCACAAATCGGACTTTTAAAAAAAATAATTTTAATTGATGCNCAAACAATNGCACGTGANGACAAACTNCCAATTCCATCAACACGATATATAAAACTTATAAATCCTGAAATAATTTCTGTATCAAAGGAATTATGTAAAAAGGAGGAAGGCTGTCTTTCCGTTCCAACAATTTACTACGAAGTTGAACGTCCAAAACANATAACAATCTCCTACACTGACGAAGAAGGAAGAAGAACAGAGTTAGANGCNGACGGNTTNCTNGCTCGTTGNATAGAACACGAAATGGACCATTTAAACGGAATACTTTTCATTGATTACCTAAGTCCACTTAAAAAACGACTNATATCAAAAAAATTACAAAAACTTAAAATTAGGAAATAAANAAATTGAATATAGTTTTTATGGGAACACCAGATTTTTCTGTCCCTGCACTTNTNAATTTAATAAATAATTATAATGTAATCGCTGTTTATACAAAGGAACCTAAACCCCAAGGNAGGAANATGATTCTAACAAAATCACCCATCCATATTACCGCAGAAAAATTTAATATCCCCGTTTTCACACCAAAAAATTTCAAAAAAGAGGAAACCATAGAAGAACTAAAAAATCTTCACCCAGATATTATAATTGTTNCTGCCTATGGAATAATCCTNCCNGNGTCCGTTCTTGATATACCACCACTTGGNTGTATAAATATTCACGCNTCCCTTCTTCCAAATTTAAGGGGNGCAAACCCAATCCAACGTGCAATTTTAAACGGTGATTCAAAAACAGGTATCACCATTATGAAAATGGANGCAGGTATGGATACTGGCGATATGCTTTTAAANGAAGAAATTGAAATTGATGATAATATCACCTANGGCGANCTTGAAAANAAAATGTCCNAACTTGGTGCAAAAATGATACTTCAATACCTTGAAAAAAANGATTCTATNACACCACAAAAACAAAGTGATAATTTCACCCTTGCCCCAAAGTTNGATAAGACAGAGGCAAAAATAAATTGGCAAACTTCTGCNCAACAAATTCACAANCTCGTCCGTGGACTTATGCCATCACCAAAGGCTTACTTCACACACAACAACACNCAAATAAAGGTTTTAAAAACATCNNTCATAAATGAAACTACCAACCAACCAGCAGGCACNATTTTAACAAAAGATTTACANATNGCNTGNGNTAATGGAACTATTATAAAAATAGAAGAACTCCAAAAATCAGGTGGAAATCCTCTTCCTACAAAAAACTTCATAAACGGATACAAATTTGAAATTGGTGAAAACCTAAATGACAAAATATAAACTTGAAATTGAATACATAGGCACAAAATATTCTGGCTGGCAAATCCAAGATAACAGCCCTTCTATCCAAGGTGCAATCCAAAANGCTATTTTCAAATTCTGTGGNGAAAATACAGAATGTTATTCCGCAGGCCGAACAGATGCAGGCGTCCACGCGATTCNTATGCCCGCACACATTGAACTTTCAAANGAATANNACCCATACAAAATNCTTATGGCAACAAATTTTCATTTNCAATCGGAAAACGAAGATATNTCTATTTTAANNGTNGAAAAAGTNNCTGACGATTTTCACGCAAGGTTCAGTTGNAAAAAACGCTACTACATATANAAAATNNTNAANCGCCCNACTCGNCCNATAATTGATAATCAAAGGGTATGGTGGGTATANCACCCTNTTGATANNGANCTTATGGATAAAGTCGCTCAAAACTTAGTTGGAAAACACGANTTTTCATCATTTCGTGCCGCCGAATGTCAGGCAAAATCACCTATCAAAACTCTTGATGANATAAGTGTGAAAAGAAACAGTGATTTAATTGAAATAAGNNTCAATGCAAAATCCTTNCTTCATCATCAAGTCAGAAACATTGTCGGCACCCTTGAAATGGTNGGTCGCCACAAATTAACCGAACAACAATTCATTGATATTTTAGAGGCAAAGGACCGAACAAAGGCNGGNCCNACCGCCCCAGCCTNNGGACTTTANTTTGANNANGCNGAATATTAGAAAGGATATAAAATGAAATTTATAATACATCTAATTGGTTATCCAGCAGCAGGTAAACTAACAATTGCAAAGGAACTTGCAAAGGATAATAATTTCAAAATCTTTGACAATCACACTGTCAACAATGTTCTGTTTTGCTTGACCGATATAACAACAACTCTTCCGAAATGCAAAGGTAAATACATAGATAAAATATACAAAGTTGCATTCTCATATTTCAAAAAAATCGGTATAAAGGAAAATATAATCTTTACAACCTTTCTGAAAGAAAAAAAAGATGATATAAAGTTTTACAAACTTATAATAAAATTCGCAAAACAAATAAATCACATTTATATTCCTATAATTCTTACCCCGACAGAGGAAGTCTTGCTTTCCCGTGTTGTAAATAAAGAAAGAGCGGAAAAAATGAAACTAACCAATAAGGAAATCGCAAAACAAATATATAAGTCCCAACTTATGAATATAAAAAATAAGTATAAATTGGAAATTGACAATTCCAATCTTTCCCCACTTCAAACAAAGGAAATAATACTAAAACACATTGAAACAATATGCCAAAACAAATACTAAAAATACACCTCCAACCAAATGCAAAACGCAACGAAATTTGCGGAATTTATGACAATGAATATATAAAAATCGCCATTACAACTCCACCAATTGATGGAAAGGCAAACGAAACATTAATAAAATTTCTCTCCAAGGAATTAAAAATTCCAAAATCAAATATAACTATTACAAAGGGCTTAACTTCACGAAATAAAACCATTGAAATTGAATCTGAAAAAGAAATAATTTTAAAAACTTCTTTACAATAAATTCTATTTATAATATTATGAAACTAAGTTTAGAGTTATCTAAACCAGTATCCATAGGTGGATGCGGGCTGTCGCAAGCCTTAGTAATATTAGTGCTACCATACGGCACTTAAATGTCATATCCCCGTTGTTAGGGGAGCTTATGATGTATGTCCAGAGAATATGGAAACATATTCTTAAAGATCATAAGAGTCATCTAATATTACTGATTTGCGAACTCCCCGCCATTTATGGAAAGAATGGGAAAAACGCTTTTACAATTTTATTGTAAAAACAACAAAGGGGAAAGCGAATGAAAAAATATTTAATATTCTACATTATGGGAATGATGTATAGTAACGTCTGTCATGCAACCACACTGTTGGAATCGCTACAAAAATACTGCGTTCCAAAGGATGGTGGTGGGTGTGAGGAGAATGTCAAAGCTACTTACGATACTCAAACTGGCAACTGTGTCTGCAACAGTATTAGCAAGAGATATGATGCGAACAATCGTGCATGTGAGGAGTGTATAACAGGCTCTTATGCGAGTGATAACTGGAAGAGTTGTGAGCCTATAGTATGTCCTGCTGGGTATG
>JAAVBN010000009.1 GCA_014803545.1 bacterium
GCTCTTTTTGTAATTGGTTAGTTCTTTTAATCGTTGCATTTTTTATATTTCCCAGTCAGTCCCCTACTCTTCATCACATTGGCTTAATAAATTAATCTTAGTAAAAAAAATTCTTGACTTAGAGTTAACTTTAACATTTATAATATTATTATTAAACAATTTGAAAGGAAAAAAGATGAAATATCGCACAATTATTTTATTATCTATTTTAATATTAATCATTGCTTTAATAGGAGTTTTAAAAATGTTAAAAAATAAAAATACTACTTCTGTGAATGTTGCTGAACCATTGGGAAGTTCTGTAAACATTCCTGTGGATAAAAGGGAAGGAAAGGCTTCCATTGTTTACTTTACCCGTGATTTAAGTCCAAAGGGTTTGGAAAAAATCTATAAAAAAGTAAATAAGAATATGAAGGATAATGTCGCGATAAAACTTCATACCGGTGAAAAAAATGGTCCAAACATTATACCTTCGGATTGGGTAAAATATTTGGTGGAAAAGCAACTTCCAAATGCAACTATTGTTGAAACAAATACTTATTATGAAGGGGACAGATATACAACTGATGCCCACAGGGAAACCTTGAAAGTAAATGGTTGGACTTTCGCCCCAGTTGATATTTTAGATGAGGATGGAACAACTATGCTTCCTGTAAAGGGTGGTAAGTGGTTCAAGGAAATGTCTATGGGTAAAAATATAAAAAACTATGACTCTCTTCTTGTCCTTACTCATTTCAAAGGTCATACTATGGGTGGTTTTGGCGGTTCAAATAAAAATATCGGTATAGGTATTGCGGATGGCAGAATCGGAAAGGCAATGATTCACACTTATCCAAACAAAGATCAATGGAGTATTTCAAAAGACGAATTTATGGAAAGAATGACTGAATCATCAAAGGCAACAGTTGATTATTTCGGTCCAAATATTACCTTTATAAATGTATTAAGAAATATGTCTGTTGATTGCGACTGTGCTGGAACTGGTGCAGCAAAGGTAAATGTTCCAAATATAGGAATCCTTGCAAGTGATGATATTTTGGCTGTGGATCAAGCTTCTGTTGATTTAGTATATGGGCTAAGTGATAAAAGTAAGGATTTACAGGAAAGAATTGAATCTCGTCATGGACTTCGCCAACTTTCATATATGAAGGAGCTTGGTATGGGAAATGATAAATATATACTTGTAGATATTGATAAGGAATAAAGGAGGTAAAAATGAAAAAAATAATTTCTTATGTAGTAGTTTTATTAACTTTTGTATTTATGGGAGGTAATGTTATGGCTGATACATTAACAACAAAACAAAAAAATATTGCAATGATTTCGTCCTATGTCGCAGGTGGTAATATGGACTTGCTCGGTCCTGCTTTAAACAAGGCTCTTGATGACGGACTTACCGTTAATGAGATAAAGGAAATTTTGGTGCAACTTTATGCTTATTGTGGTTTTCCAAGAAGTTTGAATGCGATTAATAAATTTATGGAAGTTGTTAATACTCGTGTTAAAAATGGAAAAAGTGATGTCGTTGGTGAATATCCAACCGAGCTTTCAAAAAACGAAGATAAGGATGCATATGGTGCAAAGGTTCGTCTTTCACTTATGAAAGCAAATAAGTTTTCCGCTCCGTTTGCGGATTTTGCCCCTGCTATTGATACATTTTTAAAGGAGCATTTGTTTGCGGATATTTTTGCTCGCGGTGTATTAACTAATCAAGAAAGGGAGATTGCAACGGTTGCAGCCCTATCCTCTTTAACCGGTGTTGAAAGTCAACTTAACAGTCATATAAAGATTGCAAAAAATACCGGTGTTACGGATGAACAGATTAAGGAAATTTTGCTTAACACAAGCTGGCTTAAAAATAATTCTTTTGGTATAGGAAATCCAAATGATGCCTATGCAAAATATTTTATCGGTCAAAGCTATCTTAACCCACTTAATGACAAGGAAGTTAATATTGCGAATGTGACATTTGAACCAAGATGTCGTAATAACTGGCATATTCATCACAAGGCTGGTCAGATACTTCTTGTAACGGATGGTCGTGGTTATTACCAAGAATGGGGAAAGCCAGCACGCGAACTTAAAGCTGGTGATGTTGTGTATATCGCACCAGAAATAAAACATTGGCATGGTGCAACAAAGGACAGCTGGTTTGCACATATTGCTATGTCTGTTCCAGTAGAAGGAAGTTCCAATGAATGGTTGGAAGAAGTACGCGACAAAGAATATAATAAATTAAAGTAGGAGATAATTATGAATAAGTATATAATGTTTGGTAGTGTAATTGTTGTCGGATTTGGTATTTATTTTTTAACAAGATGTTGTTCTAAATATCCATTAAAACTTGGACTTGTATATAATGGTGCAATAACAAAAAATGAAAAAGGGAAAGTAAATATATATCCAGTGCATTATAAATTAAATGGAATTGATATTGCAGCAAATATATATCTTCCTGCAAATTATGATAAAAATAAAAAATATAGTGCTATTGTTATGGCTCATCCAAATGGCGGTGTGAAAGAACAAGTTACAGGTCTTTATGCTCAAAGACTAGCCGAACAGGGATATATTACTCTTGTTGCGGATGCTTCGTATCAAGGTGCAAGTGGAGGAAATCCTCGTCATACAGATAAACCTCAATATCGTATAGAGGACATTCACGGTATGGTTGATTATATATCAACTTATCCTGGTGTTGATACTGAAAATATTGGTATACTTGGTATTTGTGGTGGTGGTGGATATACCATTAAAGCAGTCCAATCTGATAAAAGGATTAAAGCTGTTGCGACATTAAGTATGTTTAATACTGGAAGAGTAAGAAGAAATGGTTATCAAGACAGTCAATTAGATACAATTCAAGCACGTTTGAAAAAAGCAAGTGAAGCAAGAGAGGAAGCTGTTAAAACAGGAAAAGAAAGGCTTGTCGGTTCAATGGCTGGAATAAGTGATGAAGATGTCCAAAAACTTCCATTTGATTTATATAGAGAAGGTTTTCAATATTATTTAAGAACTCATGCTCATCCAAACTCTACTTTTGAATATACAGAAAGTTCTTTGATGGATTTGATGAGTTTTGATGCAACAGATGAAATAGAGTTAATAGACCAACCTTTGTTAATGATTGCTGGTGAAAAAGCAGATTCTCTTTATATGACAGAAGATGCCTTTAAAAAGGCAATTGGAACAAAAGATAAAGAAATGTTTTTAATTCCTAATGCTACGCATATCCAAACCTATTATGTGCCAGAATATGTTGATAAAGCAGTTTCTAAACTTTCTGAATTTTTTGATAAAAATTTAAAGTAGGAGATAATTATGAAAAAAATTTTAATAGTTGCCATAATACTTATTCTTGTTTGTATAATTTTATTATGCAGGCGAGGAAGAAAGGAATTAAAAATCTTTAAACAAGGAAGTTTTACTGTTGGTGGAACGACTTTGCAAAGAGATGGGAATTATGATAATTCAAAATTTGTTGGTTGGGCAGAGCAAGAAGAAACTGGTCAAAGTTATAGAGGTAATCATGCATATGTTCATTATCAAATTCCAGTTTGTGCCAAAAAGTATCCTCTTATTTTCATACATGGTTATGGCGGTTCTGGTGTTTGTTGGGAAACAACACCTGATGGACGAGATGGATTTGCTACACTTATGCTTAAAAATGGATACCCAACCTATGTTATGGATTTACCAGGTAGGGGAAGAGCTGGAAGGACAACTCATAATACAAATATAAAGCCAGTTGCTGATGAAATGTTTTGGTTTGATATTTGGCGTATTGGAGTTTGGCCTAAATACAATGAAGGAGTGCAATTCCCAACAGATAAAAAATATCTTTCACAATTTTTTCGCCAGATGACACCAGATTTAAGTAATCATACTTTGGATGTGTCATCAATAAATGATTTGGTAAATGAAATTGGAGATAGTATTTTGGTAACTCATTCTGCTGGTGGGGTATCTGGGTGGCTTTCTGCAATTAAAAATAATAAGGTAAAAGGTGTTGTTGCATATGAACCTGGTGCTTATGTTTTTCCAGAAGGAGAAGTCCCTGAACCTATTGATGGATTGACCGGTGGTACAAAGGGGATATCTGTTTCAATGGAAGATTTTAAGAAATTAACACAAATACCTATTGTTATGTATTTCGGTGATTATATACCAGAAGAAGTATCTGATAAACTTGGTGATGAAAATTGGCGTGTCAGATTACAAATGGGACGAAAGTTTATTGATACAATAAACAAACACGGTGGTAATGCTACACTTGTAGAACTTCCAAAAATAGGAGTTTATGGAAATACTCATTTCTTAATGCAAGATTTAAATAATGATGTATTAAGTGAGCTACTTATTAAATGGTTTAAAAAAGTTGGATTAAATAAATAATTTTATTATTTTCTTTTATGAACTGTAATGACAGTATAGCTATACGAATTTACAGTTATAATAAAATCATCAATATCAATATAAAAATTTTTCCCCCGTTTTGTGATAGTTGCAAAGGGGGAATTTATTTTATCCTTGCACCAGCTTATTACATCTGTTGTAAGTTGAATATTCTTTTGTATCCTTATCACTCCTAAATCAGTGGTATGAAGTTTATCAAGGTTTTGAAGTAGAGTATTTCTCATTTATCAAGGACCTCTTTATATTTCAAAATTTTGCCCTTTACAACTGGACTTTCTATATCAACAAATGTATCGGAACCCTTTTTGTAAACACGTTTGATATAATCCTCTGCTATTTGAACTTTACCATAACCGTTCGGGATATCCAAAATAAGCTTTGGGATAAGATGCCCGCCTATATGCCCACGCATATCGGACATAAGTTTCTGTGCTTTTTTAAATGGAACACGGAAATGCGAAGTCCCCTTTGCCAAATCAAGGTAGTGAAGATAGTGTGGCAAAACTCCACATTCAAGTAAGCGATAATTAAGGGCAGTTTGAAGCTCCACTGTATCATTTATACCCTTTAACAATGGGGCTTGATTTAACAAAATTACACCAGCGGATTGAAGTCGTTTCAATTTGTCCTTTGTTATATCGGAAAGCTCCCTTTCGTGAACCGCGTGAATGATGATAGTCAAAGGTTTTTGTAATTTTTTAATTTCCTTTATAAAATCATTTGTGATTCTGTATGGGTTATAAATTGGCATACGGGTATGAATGCGAATTGATTTTATATGTGGAATTTTTTCAATTTTTTGAAGCGTTGTAAAAATAACCTTATCCGAATTCATAAGTGGGTCGCCACCACTTAAAATAACCTCACAAATCTCCTTGTGCTTTTTGATATAGGAAATAATATCTTCTATTTCCTTACTTGTAATAGATTTATGGGTAAGCAAGTTTTTACGAAAACAATATCTGCAATACGAACTGCAAACATTACCCATATAGACCAAAACTCTATCATCATAACGATGGGTAAGATTTTTGATTGGAGAATTATCAAGGTCATTATTTTTCGCCTTGTCCCCTATTGGATCATCAAGTTCTTCTTTTTTTATATTCAATTCTTTCTTTGATGGGAAAACAATTTTCGCCAATACATCGTCGGGATTTTTTTTATCAATAAGGGATAAGTAGTGTGGTGTAATTTTCACATTAAAGTTTGTTTGTGTTTCAATATTATATTTCGGAAATTGTTTTTGAATTTCGGAAACGTTGGTTAATGATTTTTGTTGTTCGGTTTGCCAGCTCATAAAAACACCTCAAATTTTTCTTATTCTATATAAAAGGTTGTTTGGAACATTTATTCTTAAATCAGGAATAATTTGAAAATCATTTGCCTTTTCCAGTTTTTCAAGATAAAGCGGATTTTCGGGATCATATATATTTTTTGCCTCCACCATTTGAGAACGCTCTATATAAATTTGTTTATATTCCCCGTAAAAAAGTGGAAGGTTTAAAAGAGTCCTTAAAACCTTTTGTGGACCATGAAATTTTTCACCTGTTTCTATGTTTGTAATTTCACGGATAAGAATGCCAGTATAAATATCCTTATTATTTCCAAAGCATAAATCAATCCCTGCCCCTTGGATAAGGGCGAAGGTTGAGCCGACCCTGTGGATATAAAACTCGGAATTTAAAAGTTGCCTTTTGGTACAATGGACAATTGTTTTACCTGTCTTATCACTTACATCTATATTATGCGAAGGCGCAGAAATATAAAATTCCACATCGGAGATAAAATACTTTGCGTTTGAAAATCTTGAATGAAGGATAAAATTATTTAATATAAAATTTCCTACATTAAAAAAAATTTTCTCATTTTCCTTTATATTATTTGAAACTTTAAAACAAAAATTTTCAAGTATTGACATAGGAATTTCTTTCAATTGATTACACCCTTGATTAAATGTATTATATAATATGATTAACCAAAAAGAGGAGAAATGCAAATGAAAAAATTACAATCTATGTTTATTATGGCTGTATCTTGTTTAATAATCGGTTCTTCTGTGATGGCTGGGGATAAAAATAAAAAAATGGGTGGTTTTGTTTTTCAACCTACAAGCATTACTGTTGAAACTATTGAAAATATAAAAGATAAAAAAGATGATGAGATAGTTGTTCTTCAAGGTGTTATTGAAAAAGCAATAAGTGGTGACAAATATCTATTCAATGACGGAACAGGAACTATTGTGATTGAAATAGATGATGACGATTTCAAAGGTATGACTGTAAATGCAAATGAAAAAGTTCAAATCACTGGTGAATTTGATAAAGGTAATTGGTTTAAAAAAGATAAAGTAGAAGTAAAGAGTATTAAGAAATTAAATAAGTAAATTAAATCCCCCCATTCGGGGGATGTTTTTTTTAAGTCAGTTCGTCATAGGCTTTCTTTACCTCTTGAATATCCTGCCACATAAGCCATTTAGGTTTGCCTACCTCGTGTGAAGGATTGCGAAGTAAATATGACGGATGAAATATCGGCATCATTTTTGCACCATTTGGACCATTGAACCACTGTCCTCTTATTTTTGTAATACCTGATGTTATATCAGGAAGAAGTGATTGCACGGCAACCGCACCGCAAAGAAGTATTATCCTTGGTTTTAATGTTTCAAGTTGCACATCAAGATATTCACGGCATGCAAGCTTTTCCTCTGGTAATGGATTACGATTATCAGGTGGGCGACACTTTATTGTGTTGCAAATATAAATATCCTTTTCACGGGTAAGCCCTACTGATTCAAATATTTTATCAAGGAGTTGTCCCGAACGTCCAACGAATGGTTTTCCCTGTTGGTCCTCGTAATATCCTGGGGCTTCACCTATTAACATAAGTTTTGTATTTGGAATACCGTCGGAAAACACCATCTTTGTTCGTGTTTTATGAAGTGGACATTTCTGACATTCGGCACATTTATTTTTTGCGATTTCTAATTCTTCAAACATTATTTTCTTCCTTTTATTATTTTCTAATGATATATTATTCCTATATTGATTAAAAAGCAAAGGAATTATTATGAAAAATATTTTGGTTATGGGTGGAGCTGGATATATTGGCTCTCATACAGTTAAACACTTGGTTGAAAATGGATATAATGTTATTGTTGCAGATAATCTTATCAGTGGACATAGGGAGGCTATCACAACTGATAAATTTGAAATCGCAGATTTGATGAATAAGGAAAGTTTAAGGGCTGTTTTCAAAAAATATCCTATTGATACAGTTATTCATTTTGCCGCCTTTATTGCAGTGGGTGAAAGTGTGGAAAATCCAGCAAAGTATTATACAAATAATGTGATAGGAACTTTGAATCTTCTTGATGTAATGTTGGAATTTGATGTTAAGAAAATTGTATTTTCATCAACCGCGGCGGTGTTTGGAAATCCTATATATACTCCTATTGATGAAAAGCATACAACGAATCCAATTAATCCATACGGTCAAACGAAATTGATGATTGAAAAGATATTTGAAGATTATCGTAGGGCCTATGGACTTTCATATATTGCGTTTAGGTATTTTAATGCCTCTGGTTGTTCGTTTGATGGAAGTATTGGGGAGGCACATAATCCAGAAACTCACCTTATCCCGCTTGTGTTAAAAGCAATCAAAGGAGAGCGTGAGAATATAAAAATTTTTGGTGATGACTATGACACACCAGACGGAACCTGTATCCGTGATTATATTCATGTGGAGGATTTGGCGGTTGCTCATCGCCTTGCTGTGGAAAATATTGATAAGTTCAGCGGAACACTTAACCTTGGCACATCAAAGGGGACAAGTGTGAAAGAAATTATTGATATATCGGAAAAAATCACAGGTAAGAAATGCCCTGTTGTGATAGAAAAAAGGCGGGCTGGTGATCCTGCGATTTTAAGTGCGACTTCGGATAAAGCAAAAGAAATTCTTGGTTGGTCGCCAAAATATAATATGGAAGACATTATAAAAACCGCGTGGAATTGGGAATTAAATAAAAAATATTGATAAAATTCTTGCAAATTGTGAAAATGTAATCTATAATTTGCCTATCTTTTACGGATGGGTGGCAGAGTGGTCGAATGCGGCGGTCTTGAAAACCGTTGTGGGGGCAACTCCACCGGGGGTTCGAATCCCTCCCCATCCGCCAAAGGTTTCTATCATATTAATCTGACTTATTAATACAGGAAATATCCATAACGTGTTCTATGGTTTTATGTAGCAGTTTTACCTGTGGTGTGTCTGCTGCTTTATAATATGTTTCTTTACCATCGCGTCGTGCAACAATCAAGCCACTGTTTTTTAAGAATCGCAAATGATGTGCAATAGCGGGACTTGACATTTCCATAATTGCAGCTATGTTTATCACGCACTCTTCCCTATGGCACAATAACCAAAATATTCGTAAACGCGTTGTATCTCCCAGATTCCAAAACATATCTGCTACAACTTTAAAATCCTCAACTGCACACAATTGTGTATGGGCATTTTCAGTATTTTTATTTTTGCCGTGATTGTGCGGTAAATCAAACTTTTTCATAAGCTATTCTCCTTTTTTAAAATTTTGCTTGCATTCCTAATTATATTATATTACACTTTAAACAATTAAGCAAATGTTTAATCGTTAAAGGAGTATTAAAATGAAAAAAGTATATAAAATAGAAGTTGATTGTGCCAACTGTGCTAACTTAATTGAAGAAGCTGTAAAAAAAGTTTCAGGTGTAAAAAACGCATCTGTGAATTTTATGGCTCAGAAGATGACTGTTGAATTTGATGAAGGTCAAGATGTGGATACAGTTATGGATGCTGTCGTTCGTGTTTGCAAAAAAGTAGAGCCTGATTGCGAAATTTATTTATAAGTAAGAGACAATTATGCAAGAAATTATTATAAGTTCAGTTCTTGGACTGGTTGTGCTTATGTCCGCTATTGTGCGGTTTGGTGTAAGTGATACATCACGCCGACAAAAGACTATGATGACACGAATACTTATATCCAGTAGTATGATGTTGGGTTTGCAATTTGTGCCACCGCTTTCATACTTGGTTCGTTTTGGTTTGTATTTTATCGTGTATCTGATTATTGGATATGACATTTTACGAAAAGCGATAAAGGGCATTTTGAATAGGCAGGTTTTTGATGAAAACTTCCTAATGGCGGTGGCGACTATTGGCGCTATGACTTTGGCTGTCTATGAAAATGGAGATTATATAGAGGCGATTGCCGTTATGTTGTTTTATCAAATAGGCGAATGGTTTCAAAGTTATGCTGTTGGTAAAAGTCGTCGCAATATCAGCGAGTTGATGGATATACGTCCAGATTATGCAAATATTGAACGTGATGGAAAACTTGTTCGTATAGATCCAGCGGAAGTAAAAATCGGTGATACAATCGTGATTCATCCTGGTGAAAAAGTGCCACTTGATGGTATTATTTTATCAGGCAACAGCAGTTTGAATACTTGCAGTCTGACTGGTGAAAGTATGCCACGCACTGTTGCCTCTGGTGATGAAGTTATAAGTGGCTGTATCAATATGACGGGTATGATAAAAGTAAAAACAACAAAAGATTTCGGCGAATCTACTGTATCAAAGATTTTGGATTTGGTTGAAAATGCCAGTGGCAACAAATCAAAATCCGAAAACTTTATTTCAAAGTTTGCACGGATTTACACACCAGCCGTATGCTACGCGGCATTATCGCTTGCGATTTTACCGCCGTTGGTTCGTATTATCGCTATGGGGTTATCACCAGATTGGGGAGTATGGATTTATAGGGCTCTTACATTTTTAGTCATAAGTTGTCCATGTGCCCTTGTTATCAGCATACCGCTTAGTTTTTTTGCGGGTATTGGTGGTGCATCACATAAGGGAATTTTGATAAAGGGTTCAAATTATTTGGAAATATTATCCCGTGTTCGCACAGTGGTGTTTGATAAAACTGGGACACTGACCCAAGGTGTATTTGTCGTTAATGCAGTTCATCATAATATCCGTGCAGAACAAAAATTAATAGAATATGCAGCTTTGGCTGAAAGTGCATCTTCGCATCCTGTGGCAAAAAGTTTGCAATGTGCCTATGGTTGCTCTATTGACCGAAGCAGAATCAGTGATATACAAGAAATCAGTGGTCATGGTATCATCGCCACTGTTGACGGTATGACGGTTGCCGCGGGAAATGATAAATTGATGAAAAAGCTGAAAATCACATATTGTGATTGTCATAATACAGGAACAATTATCCATATGGCGATTAACGGTAAATACGAAGGACATATTGTTATTTCTGATGTTATAAAGCCAACCTCTTCTCAGGCAATCGCCGAATTGCGTGCGAATGGGATTAAGCAAACAGTTATGTTGACAGGAGATGGAATACGTGTTGCGAATGCTGTGGCAAAGGAGCTTTCCATAGACAAGGTATACAGCAATTTATTACCAGCTGATAAGGTTGAAATTGTAGAAAAATTGATGACTGATAAAAACAGAGTTGGCAAATTAGCATTCGTGGGCGATGGTATAAATGATGCACCTGTGTTATCAAGGGCGGATATTGGTATTGCTATGGGTACATGCGGATCTGATGCTGCAATAGAGGCAGCGGACATTGTCATAATGGACGACGACCCGTTAAAGATTGCAACTGCGATACAAATTTCAAAAAAATGCCTACGTATTGTTTATCAAAACATAGTCCTCGCACTTGGGGTGAAGGCGGCTTGTCTTATCCTTGGGGCGTTTGGAATTGCAAATATGTATATGGCGATTTTTGCGGATGTCGGCGTTATGATACTGGCGATATTAAATGCTATACGATGTTTGTTTATAAAAAAATAAAGATGCCCCAACCAAAGGGGCATTTTATATAGGACAATTCTGTTAAAGCAAAATTTACCCATATAATCAATGATTTACCCCCCCCCAAGAGGGTTCTTTTTCGCTTTACAAGAAATGGAAAATGTGATATAATTCTTTTTATTCAAAAGTTTTAAGGGAAAAGGAAAAATGCAAACTATATTTCAAATATATAGACTTTCTTGGATGTCATGTGAAAATTTAAGTCAGAAAATAAGTTTTATTCTTAATAATATTTCTGGTGTAGTAAGAGGTTTTCTTGAATTTTTAATTCCGTTTTTCACATCTTGTTTTGTAAAATCTATACAGGACGGCAACAAAGAAGAAATACTATACTACTTTTATCTTGTTATTATCAGCTCAGGTTTAGAAATAATTATAAGCAGAGCAAATGTATATTTTAATGAATATTTAAGATATGTATTAAGACTATCATTCAAAAAAATTTATTATCAAAAATTATTTAACAAACCCTACTCCTGGCATTTGCATAACAGTTCTGGTTATTTTTTATCAATGCTAAATAATGTTGCTGCAACAATATCTCAATTTATAGTGAAAACAACACACGGGTATATAAATAATTTTACTATTGCTATTTTATTTATAATTTACAGTTTTTATAAATCCGTTTATTTAGGATTATATTTTACAGGTGGAATGTTGGTTTCTGTAATTTATTCTTATTTATCCTATTATTTCAGACTTCCATTAACAAATGANTGGAGGGATACCCACAACAGATTTGAAAAATCCTATACCGACCTTTTATATAACATAAGGACNGTTAAGAAAACNAANTTANTNAGTTTTGTTTTCCATGTNTTAAATGATAAATATGATAAACATTTAAANGCTGGTAAAAGAATACGTTATTATATNGCATATCAAACGGTTATATCAAAATTATACTTATTNTNATTNTTTGCTGTGCCAACGGGATATTTCCTTTATCAATANNTTGAAAATGGNGAACATTTGGCAACTATTATTATGTTAGTTTCAATTTATCCAATGTTAAAAAATATTAACAATGAATTTATGAATATTGCNGAGGATATAAATGATGCNAAGGCGCATATTGATAACCTTACAAAAAACTTTGATGAAAAAGAGGAATTATTGTTGCAAAAACCTGCTGGAAAAACTATCCGCCGTTGGCACAAGTTTGTGTTCAAAGACGTNTCNTTNACCTACTNCAAAAAGCANTCCAGNTTCAAATCCTTCGTCCCAGACCTTGAAATAGTNCGNGGTGATCACATCGCCATTACTGGTAAATCTGGTGAGGGCAAGTCCACCTTCCTNAACCTCTTTACNCGCCAACTTAANTTCGAATCTGGTCAGNCCTTCGTTGATAANATCCCTTACCCTCAAATCTCCGAATCCTTCTTTAACTCCCAAATTACCTATATCTCCCANGACGTNGAACTCTTNGATATGTCCCTCTATGATAACATAGTNNTNGGTAAAAGAATCTCTAAGGAGAANTTGTATAANGTCTTNGAGGGNTGTTGTTTNGAGAANNTNATNGCTNGNATGAATGGTAATTTNGATACGCCGATAGGNGAGAAAGGGATAAAGGTCTCNGGAGGGGAGAGGCAGAGGATAAACTTGGCGAGAGGGTTATTGTTAGATAGNGATATATTGGTATTAGATGAGATAACGGCGAACTTAGATCCAGTGACGACGGAGAGGATATGGGAGTATATATTNAAGGAGTATANGGAGAAGACGATAATAGCNATCTCGCATGAGAAGGGNTTGCTTCANCATACCAANAAGGTNGTTANGTTTAGAAATGGGAAGGGACNGGTTGAAAAGTAGGTAAATAAAAGTTTCTAATANCCTTAAAAAATACTTGTAAAATCAAATAAGTAGTGCTAATATACCTACAAATTTAAAATAAATCTTGTAAATTTTATTGATTTTGTTTTAAATATAGGCTATTAAATATTTGTTTTAATGATATAAATTATAAAAAAAGAAATGGAGTTTTAAAATGGCTGTTCCAAAAAAGAAAACATCACAATCAAGAAAAAATATGAGAAGATCTCATGATGCTTTAAGTGTTAATGCTGTAAGCGTTTGCAAAAATTGTGGTGAAATAGTAAAACCACATAATGTTTGTAAGGCTTGTGGTTCTTATAATGGAAAACAAATTATTGAAAATTCTGCTAAATAATTAACAGAATCCTTTTAAAAAGGAGAATATTTTGGAAAAAAAGTATACTATTGCAATTGATGCTATGGGTGGTGATAATGCACCAAATTGTGTTATTGCAGGACTTGATTCTGTTTATGATTATTTGGTGGAAAATCAAATATTCTTACTGATATTTGGTGATACTAAAATAGTTGCTCCTATTATTGCAAAGTATCCAAGACTTAATGAAATATCAACTCTTATCCAAGCAGATGATGTTGTAAAAGGTGATGATAAACCATCAAAAATTATTCGCTCTGGTAGGCAAACTTCTATGTGGAAGGCTATTGAAGCGGTAAGAAATAAAGANGCNGATGCCGTAGTCAGTGGNGGAAATACTGGCTGTCTTATGGGAATTTCAAAAATCCTTATTTCTATGATTGATGGGATAAGAAGACCNGCAATTACTACNCTTCTTCCATCTCCTAAATCATATACAACTATGCTTGATTTGGGGGCAAATACNGAATGTGATGAAAATAATATTTTCCAATTTGCNATTATGGGAAGTTTATATTCAAAAATCATTCTTGGTNTTGAAAGACCAAATGTTGGAATTTTAAATATTGGNTCCGAATCTGGAAAGGGATTTGATTACCTTTCAAAGGCGGCAGAGAAAATGCAAGCTCATAAGGATAAACTTTGTTTTGATTATTATGGTTTTGTNGAAGGTGATGATATTTTCAAGGGTAAAGTTGATGTTATAACAACTGATGGNTTTACTGGAAATGTTGCACTTAAAACATTAGAGGGAACTGCAAAATTTATCACTGCATCACTTAAAAAATGTTTTGTAAGCTCTATATTTGCTATGCTTGGGGCGATGATTTCAAAACATGCACTTGGAAAATTTAAATCCACTATGGACCCAAGGAAATATAACGGTGCTGTATTTTTGGGACTTAATGGTATAGTTGTTAAAAGCCACGGCGGAACTGATGCTTTTGGTTTTTCAAATGCTGTTAAATATGCTGTAAGGCTTGTTGTAAATGATTTTGAATCTAAGGTTCAAAAAGAAATTGAAAAGGTAAAGGAATAATGGCTGAAATTTTTACAAAAATTATTGGAACTGGTTCTTACTTGCCATCAAAAGTTTTAACAAATGATGATTTATCAAAAATGGTTGAAACTTCTGATGAATGGATTTTTCCAAGGACTGGTATAAAAGAAAGACATATCGCAGCAGATGATGAGTTAACATCTGATTTAGCGACAAAGGCTGCGAAAAAGGCATTAGAAGCTTCTGGTGTTGATGCAAAAGATATTGATTTAGTTATTCTTGCGACGACAACCCCAGATTTAAGTTTTCCATCTACTGCTTGTCGTGTGCAAGCAAATTTAGGTTGTGTAAATGCGGCGGCTTTTGATATGCAGGCTGTTTGTTCGGGTTTTATTTATGCCCTTACAGTTGCTGATAAAATGATAAAGTCAGGACAATACAAACATGCTGTTGTGATTGGTGCGGAAACTCTTTCTCGTATTGTTGATTGGACTGACAGAACAACTTGTGTTTTATTTGGTGATGGTGCTGGCGCTGTTGTATTAGAAGCAAGCGATGAAAAAACTGGTATCCTTTCATCTATTATAAAGGCAGATCCATCATATTATGATATTTTAAAAACTACTGGCGGTGTTTCGGCTACAAAAAATGCTGGAAGCATTTATATGGAAGGTAAGGAAGTATTCAAACTTGCCGTTTCAAAAATGCCAGAGGTATCCGCAGAAGCTGTGAAAAATGCTGGGTTAAATCTTTCTGATATTGATTGTTTTATACCACATCAGGCAAATGTAAGAATTATTGATGCAGCGTTGAAACATCTTGATATTGCAGAAGAAAAAACTGTGAAAACTTTACAGAATCAGGGAAATACTTCTGCTGCAAGTATTCCAATGGCTCTTGATTGGGCTGTTGCGAATGGTATGCTTAAAAAGGGAAACTATGCTCTTTTAACCGCTATGGGTGGTGGTTTTACTTGGGGTGCAGTTGTGTTTAAATTTTAACAATAAAGTTAATGAGGGCTAAAATGGAAAAGAAAAATATAAAAAAAGCTGATTTAGCATTAGAAATAAGTAAGGGAACTGGTTTAAGTTTAAATGATTCCTCTGAAATTGTTGATCTTTTCTTTAATATCCTTTCCGAGGGAATTGTTGAGGAAAAAGAAGTTAAAATTATGGGGCTTGGAACCTTTGTTGTTAAACACAAAAAAGAACGTATTGGTCGTAATCCAAAAACTGGTGAAACTGCAACAATTGAACCAAGAAATGTCATTTCTTTTAGACCTGCAAAGGGCTTGCGTAATACTCTTAAATAAAATTAAAAAGGAGGGAGTATGAATTCGGACAAGATTTTTTATAGTATTGCTGAGGTAGCAGATAAGACTGATTTGCCTAAATATGTTATAAGATTTTGGGAAACTGAATTTGCGGAAATTTCTCCTGACAGACATTCTGGAAGACGTTATTATCGTCAAGCTGATATTGATATAATTTTAAAGGTAAAGGATTTACTTTATAAGCAAGGTTTTACTATAAAAGGTGCAAAAAAATTTTTACACGATTCAAAAGTTTCAACCAAAACAAAGGTTTATTCTGATTTCAAAGTAGATGAAGAAAAAGGCGAATTAAAACCAATTCAAGAAAATAAAATTTTAACAAGGTTTACTTTTACCCCTCCATCTGAGGATTCTAAGGTTGATGTAAAAAAGATTATTCAAAAACTTTCTGATATAGAAGATATTTTGAATGAGTAATTAAAAATTCATTTTATCCAACGCATTTTGTAATATATAAGAGGCTGAAACCTTATCCAAAATCTTTTTTCTTTTTTGGCGGGAAAGGTCAAACTCTCTTATTAACATTTTTTCTGATATAGCAGAAGTTAGGCGTTCATCAAACAAAACAATATCTATGTTTGAGAAATGTTTTTCCAATTCCTCCTTAAAATTATTCACTTTAATAGCAGTGTCCCCCTCAATACCGTTCATTTGAAGAGGCAGACCAATTACAATTACCGCTATATCCATTTCCTTTATAATTTCCTCAAATTCATTAAAAAGTATGGAATAGCTTTTATTTTTAAGCATTTTATATGGACTTGCAATACTTCTTGAAACATCAGAAACCGCCAAACCAATATTCACAGTGCCAAAGTCCACACCCAAAAATCTTTTATTAGTATTGGAATATTTTTCTTTTAATGACTTGAATATATTTTCAATCAATGTTATAATCCTTATTAAGTTTTTAGATATTTTTATATATAATAAA
>JAAVBN010000010.1 GCA_014803545.1 bacterium
ATCTTAAAAAAAACAATGATAAAATTAAAAAATGTATTATTTCTTGAACCTTATTTTATTAAATCAAAAATTTCACCCCTAATTTCATTAAGTCCTGTTCCATTTTCAGAGCTTGTTGCAATAATTATTGGGTGCATTGCTGGGTGTGAATTATAGATTTTATTTGTATCGGATAAGATTTTTTCCAGTTCTTTTTGTGAGATTTTATCTGTCTTTGTAAGGATTATTTGATAATTTACGGCTGCGATGTCCAGCATTTCCATCATATCAGTATCAACTTTTTTAATGCCTTGTCGCGAATCTATAAGCAAGAAAACACGGCGAAGTTGTGCTCTTCCTTTTAAGTAAGTGTTTACGTTTTCGTTCCAGGCTTTTACTATGTCCTTTGGTGCCTTTGCGAATCCATAGCCAGGAAGGTCCACTATCATAAGCTTATCAATCATATTGAAAAAGTTTAGTGTTTGTGTGCGTCCTGGTGTAGATGATGTTTTTGCAAGGTTCGGAGTGGAAAATATTGCATTTATTAATGATGATTTTCCTACATTAGAGCGACCTATGAATGCGATTTCAGAAAGAGAGGAAGCAGGTATATCAAATACGCTTGGAAAGCTTCCTACAAATATTGGTTTGTTTTTTAAAAATTCCTTTAATTTCATAGTATGCCTATCTTATAAATTTTTGTTGGATAATGCTTAGTATATTATTTACTGTCCAATATAGGACTAAACCACTTGGAAGACCAGCAAACATAATTGTGAAAATCAAAGGTAGAAATTTCATAATTTTTGCCTGGGTTGGGTCGGCGGACATTGCTGGTTGGAGTGATTGTTGGATATACATTGTTATACCCATAATGATAGGAAGTATTCCAATGTGTGGAAGCCATGCCCAAGGTGTAAATGGTAAAAGTCCGAATAGGTTGAATATTGTTGTTGGATCGGCAACTGATAAATCATGTATCCAGCCAAAGAATGGAGCTTGTCTCATTTCTATGGATATGACGAGCGATTTATAAAGTGCCAAAAATACAGGTATTTGTAAAAGTAGTGGAAGGCAACCTGAAAGTGGATTTACACCACTTTTTTTATAAAGCATTGCAAGTTCTATATTCATTTGTTGTTTGTTGTTTGCATATAGGGTTTGAATGCGTTTCATTTCTGGTTGCATTTTTTTCATTTTTTCCATACTTTTGAATGATTTTTGTGCGATTGGGAAAAGTATTGCGCGAATCATTATTGTGAAAAGTATGATTGCCAAACCAAAATTACCAGTTAGTTTATCAAGCCATTTAAGGATTATTGAGAATGGTTTTGATAGTATGTAAAAATATCCGTAATCAATTACCAAATCAAATTTTGGGATGGAGAATTTTTCTTCGTATTGTGAAATTATTGATGATACNTTTGCACCAATATATATTTGGGATGTGATTTCTTCGGAAGAACCNTTCTTAATATTTATTATATCGCGGACGTAATCTGCTTGGAATTGTTTATAGTTNGTTTTTGTCTTTGGTGTAGGTAGNTCAGAGTTTGAAAGTTCTAAGACTCTGGCTGTGAATGGACTGTTTTGTTGTGGTATTAAAANNGTCATAAAGTAATCAGAGCCGAATCCAAGCCAACCATTTTTAGATGANAATTCNTTTGTTTTTTCTTTTGTNATTTTNTTNTAGGTGTATTCTTCTAATTTACCGTCAAGGAGTCCAACNAAGCCTATGTGTGAAGATTTTGGNGCTTCATACATATTGTGGGAGTAAACTGCCCTTGCATAAGGGTATANTTCAAAATCCTCCTTTGAATTGTTTATAATTTTATCCTTTACGGTTAGCATATAGTTTTCATCAANTGATAAATCTCTTATAAATTCTATNCCATATACATTTTTCCATGAAAGNGANATGGAGTTGNTTGTNTTTGATAAAACTTTCCATTTTGTTTCATTGTTTGGNGTGATATTTTCATCAGGAGCATTTGATAAGAATCCAAATTCAACATAGGAAGATTTTTCATCTGATTTATCTTCATCTTTTATATATTTTAGTAATTCTATGTTTTTGGAATCTGGATTTATAGTTTGTTTGTATTTTGTAAGTATTACGTCGTCAAGTCGTAATCCTATGGNNTTGAAATTTCCCTTTAAGCTTTCGGTTTCAAATGGGATAAGGTTTCTTTCAATAACCTTTTGCTTTGTTTGTGGGATAGTTATTTCTTTTGTTTCCTCTTTTTTTGTGCCAAAAAGAAGTTGTAGTATCATAAATACAGAAAGAACATATAGAAATGTTTTAAAAAAGCTTGGNTTTTGTTTTGTTGGGGTTATATTTTTTTCCATTTATTTCTCCTTTGATTTCGTGGGTGGAAGATCAAGACCGCCCTTTGAAAATGGATTACATTTTAAAATTCGTTTTATTGTTAAATAGCTTCCTTTTAATATACCAAAATTTTTTAAAACTTCAATAGAATAATCGGAGCATCTTGGGGTAAATTTGCAATGGTATCTTCCGCCAATTATTGGAGAGATAAAAGTNTGGTAAATCNTTATTAAAAAAATTGCAAAATTTGTAAGTATTTTGTTTATCATAATTATAAATGTAATAATTAAATTTTGATTTTACAAGGGNTTATTTTTATTTTCTGCTTCTTTTAAAATATCGGATAGTTTAAGATTTAGGGCGTNTGCNATTTTTAGGCAAATAAATAATGTTGGTTTTGTGATTTTTGCCTCTAAATGACCGATNNAANTTCTGTNAACACCAGCAAGTATAGCAAGNTTTTCGTGGGAAATACCTCTTGCTATTCTTTCGCGTTTTAAAATATCTATAACGCTGTTTAATATTTTTTCAGTGTTCTTTGTCATATTTATAATATAGAAAAGATTTGACTTATTATATAGGATATAATAATATCAGATATTATAATATCATAGGAGAATAAGTGCCTATTATGAGAAGGTTATTTTTATTTATTTTTGTTGGGGGTATTTTGGCTTCTTGTATAATAAATATTTCCCCAACACCAAAAGTTAGTAATNTTAGTTTTGAACAAAGNAANTGNNTATCTGTTTATNAAACNTTTGCTAGTNAAAANGTGTNATTATGAAGAAAATAGANATTTGTGTTATAAAGTTTATTTANCAGAAATGGNTGGTTTGATTCNTAANAATTGTGGNNTTGATATTACAAATTGATTTTTTCAATTTCTATTTTGCTACCAAATATTGAAAATGCNTGTTGTTTATAGCTNTCTGTTATATCGGTTATGCCAAAAAATCTTTTACCTTCTTTGGATAATTTTTCTTCTATTTCAGGGTGATTTTTCAAATAGGTAATTATTTTTTGAGGGATTATTTCATCTTGGGAAATTATATCAACTTTGCGGTTTAGAATTTTTTCTGCTTCTTCCTTTATAATATTTTTATAATGTGGATAGTGGGTGCAACCTAGGATTATTGCCTCTATATCCTTATCTTTGAAAGTCCTTATATAATCTTGAATTATTGGAAGAGCGTATTTGTCGCCATTGTTTTCAATTAATGGGACAAGAAGAGGTGCAGGGGTTGAATATAGTTGAATATCATTGTTTAATTTTTGTAATTCCTGACCGAAAACATTAGATGCGACTGTGCCATTTGTTGCAAGAAGTCCGATAGATTTGTATTTTTTTTCAATTACTATTTCAAGTGTTGGAATTACGACACCTAAGATTTTTCGGGTGGGATAATTTTCCTTTAAATATTCCTGTTGAAGACGTCTTAGGGTGGCGATGCTTGCGGTATTACAAGCAATTATTATAAGTTCACAATTTTGATTTTTGAAAAGGTAATCAATGCAATTTTTTGTAAAATTATAGATTGTTTCTTTTGAGCGAGAACCATAGGGAACGTGTGCAGTATCACCAATGTAAGAGAAGTTATATTCTGGTATAGCTTCAATTATTGATTTTGTGATTATAAGTCCGCCTAGTCCACTGTCAAATAAACCTATATTCATTTGTTGCCTTTTAATTTTTAAGGGAGATATAAATCTCCCTTTTTTTTACTTCTTTTTTGATTTAGTTTCTTTCTTGGTTGTTGTTGTTTTAGCCTTAGTTTTAGTCTTGGTACTAGCTTTGGTATTAGAGCTTGTCTTTTCTTTTTCTTCTTTTTTGACTTCTTTTGTCTCTTTTACCTTTTTGACTTCACCATTTTCTTTTTTTAGGGCTTGTTTTATAGAAAGTCTGTTTTTACCATCCTTTACTTCTGTTAAAAGAACACGAACTTTATCACCGACCTTTAAAACATCGCCTATTTTTTTGACTTTTTCTTCTTGAATTTCGCTTATGTGAACCATACCGTCGTTGTTGCCAAGGAATGATACAACAGCACCGAATTCCATTATTCTTGACACTGTGCCATCATAGATTTTGCCTACTTCTGGTTCAACACAGATTTCGTTTATTATATCAATTGCGGTTTGAATTTCTTCTTGGGTTGTTCCTGCAATTTTTACAAGACCAGAATCTTCAATTTCAATTTTGGTATTGGATTTTTCGCAGATACTTCTTATCACATTACCGCCACTTCCTATAATATCACGAATCTTTTTTGGATTTACATGCATTTCAACTATGGTAGGAGCATATTTTGAAAGCTCTTTACGTGGAGCGGAGATAGCTTCTGCCATTTTGCCGAGGATATGTTCTCTTCCAATGTGTGCTTGTGCAAGAGCTTGTTTCATAATTTCAAATGTGATTGAAGTTATTTTGATATCCATTTGAAGAGCAGTGATACCGTCCTTTGTTCCAGCGACCTTGAAGTCCATATCGCCAAGGTGATCTTCGTCGCCCATAATGTCGGAAAGAATTGCGAAGGTGTCGCCTTCTTTAATCAAGCCCATTGCGATACCAGCCACAGGAGCTTTTACTGGAATACCTGCGTCCATCATAGCCAAACTTGCACCGCAAGTTGTTGCCATAGATGAAGAACCATTTGATTCTGTTATATCGGATACAACGCGGATTGTGTATGGGAATTCTTCCGCAGTTGGAAGCATTGCGTGATTTGCACGCCATGCGAGTTTTCCGTGACCTATTTCACGGCGACCTGGGGAACCGAGTTTTCCTGTTTCACCAACAGAGAATGGTGGGAAGTTATAGTGTAGCATAAATCTTTCGCCACGAATTCCGTTAAGGTCATCTTCTAATTGTTCATCGTCTTTGATTCCGATTGTTGCGGATACTAAGGCTTGGGTTTCGCCACGTGTGAATAAAGCAGAGCCGTGGTTTCTTCCAAGGATACCAACTTCACATTCAATAGGGCGGATAGTTTTTGTATCACGACCGTCAATTCTTGGTTCACCTTTTAGGATTGCTGTTCTCATAATTTCTGCTTCTAAATCAGAGAAAACTGTTGGAGCGATTTTTAAAGATACTTCATCTTCTTCGTTAATGGAAGCGATTGCTTTTTCTTTTATTTCTGCAATCTTTGATGCACGTTCTTGTTTTGCCTTTATTGTGTAAGCCTTTTTGAGTTCAGAACCGATTAAGGATTTGAATGATTGCATTACGGTTTCGTATTCGGCTGGGCGTGCTGGAATTTCCCATTTTTCGTTTCCAACTTCCTCTGCCATTTCATTTATAAGTTTGATGATTGGTTGGAATGATTTAAATCCAGCTTCTACTGCGCCGAGCATAATTTCTTCGGAGAGTTCGTTTGCCTCTGATTCAACCATAAGAACGCCTTCGTTTGTTCCAGCAACAACCAAATCAAGTTTTGTATTTTCCATTTGTTTACGTGTTGGGTTTATAACATATTTTTTATTTACGTATGCAACACGAGCAGCGCCAATTGGTCCCATAAATGGGATACCAGAAATAGATAATGCAGCAGAAGATGCAATCATTGCAACTATGTCTGGATTGTTTTCCTTATCATAATTAAATACAGTTGCGATTACTTGAACTTCGTTTTTAAAAGTTTCTGGGAAAAGTGGGCGGATAGGACGGTCAATCAATCTTGAAATTAAAGTTTCGTGGACTGATGGACGACCTTCACGACGGTTGAAAGAGCCAGGGATTTTACCACTTGATGCAAATTTTTCTTGGTAATTTACAGTAAGTGGGAAGAAATCTTGATCTTCTTTTGCTTCTTTGGCAGCAACTACGGTTGCAAGAACCATTGTTTCGCCGTAAGTTGCCATTACTGCGCCAGTTGCTTGGCGTGCGATTTTTCCAGTTTGAAGGGTAAGTTTTTTGCCCTCCCATTTTATTTCTTTTTCAATGATGTTGAACATAGTTTGTTTTTTTTCAACCATAATATATTCCTTTCGTTATTATTAGTTAATAAATTAACAAAGGAAGAAAGCGACTTTTGATAGTCAGAAAATACAATCCAAGTCTTTATATATATTGGATTCTATATTCTGACTTTTCCACCTTTGTTTTGTTTATTATATATTAAATTAAGGTGAAAGGGAAGTAAATTTACCTCCCCTACCTTAAATTTTATTTTCTTAGGTTTAATTTTTTAATTATTTCTTCATAAGATTTTGCATCAGTTCTTTTTAAATAGCTTAACAATTTCTTTCTGTTATTAACCATTTTTGTAAGACCCATTTTTGAAGCATTATCTTTTTTATTTGTTTTAAAGTGTTCTGTTAAATTGTTAATTCTTTCGGTAAGAATTGCGATTTGAACAACACTTGAACCAGTATCTTTTTCATTGATTTTAAAATCTTTGATAAGAGCTTGTTTTTTTTCTTTTGTTATTGACATTTTCGTCCCTTTCATAAGTTAAAAATTCGTATAATTTTTAGTTTATTGTTTATGTTTTTAACTATCGCTTGAAGGGTTTGATTGTAATGGACTTGATAAAGGGTGTTATCCCTTAAATTATTNAAAAGTGAGGTTGGAATTTGAATTCCGTTTCTTAACTTTTCATTTTGCTCCTTTGATATATCCAAAACCAAGATGTCGTTTAGTCCGTAGGATACAGGATACAAAAAATCGCCAATACAATTTCGCACATCCAACGATTTCTCTGTATTCTGCATTATTTTTTGTAATTTGTCAAGTGATATTGCATCTTCTATTTTAAAAAGTCCGTTTTGTGTGCGGTGTAGGTATGAAATATGNCCGNAAGACCTGAGGGCTGTGGCTATATCTCTTCCGATTGAGCGGACGTAGAAACCTTTGTTTGCAATGACTTCAAATTGAAATTCGGTATCTGATATTTGTTTTAATAGTGATAGTTTATGTATGAAATTTGGGCGAGGGGGTATTTCAAAATCGTTTCCNTTCCTTGCNAAATNATANGCTCTTTTCCCATTTATTTTTATTGCAGAATATTTNGGNGGNATTTGTTCAATTTTTCCCAAAAATGATGGAAGGATTTTTTCAATTTCCTCCTTTGTTGGNATATGTGAAGTGGTGTTTATAATATCGCCTTCTTTGTCGTCTGTGGTGGTAGATGTGCCAAAAGTGNTATTNAATATATAAGTTTTTTTGCCGTCCATTTGGAATTGGATTGTNTTNGTTGCCTCGCCAAGNGCAATAGGAAGAACNCCTGTTGCGAGTGGGTCAAGGGTGCCAGTGTGTCCTATCTTTACCTTTCCAAATANNGGNAAAAGNAGTTTTTTNACCTTAAATACTACATCATTTGAAGTAATGCCAGAATCTTTATTNATATTTATAAAGCCGTTTAGCATAGTAATCCTTAGTTTATAAGATTTTTTATTTCATATAAAATTTCAAGTGCGGATTTTGGGGTAAGTTCNTCTGGATTTATTTCTCTTAACTTTTTTTCTAATATTTCAAGATTTTTNTTTGTTTGTATTTTTGATTCTGAAATTTTTTCGTATGAAAATAAATCCATTTCATTTATTTTTTTGATGGCGTTTTTTGTTTTTGCAAGATTTTCATCGGATTCAAAGTTNTCCANTATTTGGCTTGCCCTTTGGATTACGGTGTTTGGAATGCCAGCAATTTTTGCNACATGGATACCGTAGGATTTATCTGCTATGCCACGATTTACTTTGTGAAGGAAGATAACATCGCCTTCGTATTCCTTTATTTCCATAGTGTGGGCGCTTACGTTTGAAAGTTTTGAAATGCTTTCGGTTAGTTCGTGATAGTGTGTTGCNAATAGTCCNCGACAACGNTTTATNTTGTTTAGGTATTCAAGGACTGCCCAAGCNATTGATAGTCCGTCAAATGTTGCGGTGCCTCTTCCTATTTCATCAAGGATTACGAAAGAATGTTCGTCCGCNTGGTTTAGGATTGTTGCGGTTTCGCTCATTTCCACCATAAANGTNGATTGTCCGCGGGCGAGNTTNTCAGATGCNCCGACACGNCTGAATAATTTATTTACAACTCCTATATGTGCNGAGGTTGCTGGAACAAANGAGCCAATTTGTGCCATTATTATGATAATTGCATTTTGGCGAAGNAATGTTGATTTACCAGCCATATTTGGACCTGTTAAAATCCAAAGTTTGCTTTCATCATTTGTATTTTCCAAAANACAGTTGTTTGGGATGAAGGTTGCATTTTGTTTTTTGATATTTGATTCTACTATTGGGTGGCGACCATCAATTATTTCAAATGCTAAGCTGTTATCAATAATTGGTTTTGTGTAATTANTTTCAATTGCGATTAGGGCGAGGTTTGTGAANACATCAAGTTTTGCGATGCTTTCTGCAAATTCCTCAATTTCCTTTGTTTGGNTTAGTATGTCGCTACAAAGNTCCTTGAATAATGATAATTCAAGGGANGTNTATTTTTCATTTGCNACNGAGATTTTTTGTTCTATCTCATTTAATTCTGGTGTTGAAAATCTTACNTTATTAGTAAGGGTTTGGCGATGTATGAANTTTTTATTTTCAATTAATGAAGTTGCNTGTTTTGANGGAACTTCTATAAAATAGCCAACAATATTATTNTATTTTATTTTAAGAGTGCTTAAGCCAGTATCAAGAGNATATTTNGCCTGTAAATCAAGGATTATTTGTTTTGTNTTTTGTTGTATGTTTTTATATTCATCAAGTGTTATNTTATAACCTTGTNTTATAAATCCNGNNTCNTTTGTTGTAAGTGGTGCATCGTCAATGATTGCATTTTTTANTTTNTTTACNATNGGACCNAAATCCTTTAACCCATCAATTATTTGNGATAGTGGATTTGTNATAGTGTTTTTAAGTTTGTCCTCTAATAATTCCTGTAAATAAGGGGATAAACGTAGGGTCCTTTCTATATTCTGTAAATCCTTTGGACCAGCACGGTTNAAAGTGATACGGCTTATTATNCTTTGTATGTCAGAAATTAATGTTAATTGTTCCCTTATTTGTTTAAGTAGGTCTTGATTTTCTGTAAAAAATTCAACNATNTTTAGGCGGTCGTTTATTTTTTCTGTGTTTGCAAGAGGNGTGCTTAACATCTTTCGTAAAAGTCTTCTTCCAAGAGAAGTTTGTGTTTTATCAAGTATTTCAAANAGGCTTGAATNTTTTATNTNNTCATCATTTATGTTATTAAAGATTTCAAGATTTCTTATTGAAAAAGCGTCAATTTGCAAAAAGTCNGAATTTTTTTCCTTTGTTGGATATTTTAGGTTTGGCTTGTTTCCTATCTGTGTGATATTTATATAATTTAGTATTGCACCGCAACAAGATATTTCTTCATCAGTTAAATTTCCCAGTAGAGAGAGGTTTGCAATTTGAAATTGTTCGCATAGATTTTTTTCGGCATTTATTTTATCAAAAAAGCTTTCTGGTTTGATTACCAATTTTTGTTTGAATTCGCTTATTATATCCTCAAACTTTTTATTATTTATAAGTTTTTCAGAGATTATAATTTCGGCTGGATTTTTTATAAGTAAGAATGATTGAAGTTCGGATATTGCATTTGTTTCCCAATTTTGCAAAGTAAAATCGCCAGTTGAGATATCTGTGGTCGCGATTGTTATATGAGGTTCTAAGCCCTCCTTTGTATAAATAGAGCAGAGGTAGTTATTAAAAGAGCTGTTGAGTAAATTATCCTCTGTTAATGTGCCAGCAGTGATAATTCGTGAAACTTCTCTTTTTATAACGGCCTTGTTTCCGCCACGAAGTTTTGCTTCCTCGGGTGTTTCTGTTTGGTCGCAGATTGCAACTTTGTATCCTTGCTTTATTAATTTTGGCATATAGGAAGAAAATGCATGATGTGGAACACCGCACATAGGGATAGGTTTTCCGTTGTATGTTCCGCCACGGTGGGTAAGGGCGATATCTAATGCCTTTGAGGCGATTTCTGCGTCCTCAAAAAACAATTCATAAAAATCACCCATACGATACATAAGAAGGTAGTCCTTATGTCTTTCCTTTACTTCTAAATATTGAAGCATCATTGGGGTTATTTTATTATTGTTTTCGGCAGTCATATTTTATTCTTATTACTTTTGAATTGGTTTTAAATCCTCTGGAATTACAAGTGGATTATTTTCTGGTAAATATTCGTTATATTTGCAATTACAAGTGCAATTTGCAAGAGATATACCTATGATACATATAGCTAATAATTTATACATTTTATACCTTTCTTAAATTGTTTCGCCATCGCGAGTTAAAAGCACGGCTATTTTTTTTGTTTGTGGAATTTCGTGTAATATTATGGTTAGGATTATCATTATTGGAACGGATAAGAACATTCCCATAATGCCCCAAATATTTCCCCATATAACAAGTGATAATATTAAAACTAATGGACTTAGGTTTAAGCTGTTGCCAGTTAATCTTGGGTCAATAATGTTTCCTATTACAAGTTGGGTAATGATTATGCCAACGGTGACTATTGTAAATGGAAGCAAAGTATCGTTAAATTGTAGTAGGGATAATAGTATAGGGAAGACGGAGGCTACTATTGAACCGAAAGTTGGTATGAAGTTTAAAAGGAATATTAAAATTGCCCAGAATAAAGAAAAATCAAGGTCAACACTTATCATTATTATATATGAAATTATTGCAGTTAGGAAGCTTGTGAAAAATTTTACAAGCATATAAGTGCGAATCTTTGAAAATATTTTTGTAAATATATTTTGGACTGTTTTTAAATTTTTCTTATCCTTAAATAAAAGAGGAAGTTTGTTTACTAAACTTTTTTCTTCTAATATTAAAAATAGTATATAGACAAGGACCATAGCGGTGCTGCTTAAAAATCCAGCAAAATTTTGCACGACATAGTTTATTAGTTTTGGTATGTTTATGTCCTGTATTATATCTCTTGCGGTTGATGAGGATATATGAAAATATGCCATTGTTTTATCAATAAGGATATTTATATTTTGTTGGTAAAGGCTGAATGTTTTTGATACATCATTTATGTTTGTTTTTATGCCTATGACTATAAAATATACAACAGTTGCGATAGTTATTATTGCAAGTGGTTTTGTTGTGTATGTTGTCCATTGTGGTAGGTTTAGTTTTTTTAAGAATAGGTCCTTGAATGAGCGGTCTATTATATAAATGATACACCAAAAGAATAAGGCGATGACAAATGGAAGGAATATATTTTGTGTAGTTTTTAATACATATAGAATTAAGAATAGTAGTATTATGTTTAATGAAATGTTTTTTCCTTGCATTTTTATCTCCATCTTATGTTTAAGATTAAATTTATAATAGCATAAAAAAAAATTCTTTCAATAAAAAAGGACTTTGAAAAACAAAGTCCCTTAAAATATTTTATAGTTTATAATTACATACCGCTGTATTGCATTGCTTGCATCATAGCTACTAAAATGTATGTAGAATATACCATTATAGTTATTCCTATTATAAGTAATGTATATCCGAAGAAAGATAATACTTTTACAACAGGTGCATAAACTTTTTTCAACCAGCTTGAATCAAGTACTATGATTTGAAGGATGTTGAAACCAGCTATACATATGATGAAAGAAATTATTTTTTTGATTGCATCAGCATTTTGTTGTAATAAAGTTGTTCTTGCATAAGGAATTAATGCGATAATTGCGATTAAAACGATATACATTAATTGTCTTCCCATTGTTTTTCCAAAGAAAGTTCCAACTTTTTTTGTTTTTTCAAACTTTGGTGCGTATGCAGAATCATTTGCCTTGTCTTCGCTTGATTTAAAGAAAGCAAAGAAAGGTTTGAAGATAACAGTTCCAACGATTGAGTAGAAACCACTTATTCCCAAAGAATGAGCACGTTTATATCCAATTGATAGACCCATTATTAAGATTAACAACATTATTATGCTGTAAATATAATCAAATGCTGGGTGAACTGATATGTGTGAAATACCAGAGAAAATTAAATCTACTATTAATGAGATAATAGTTAATATAAGTGTGGAACCTAAGAATACTTCCTTTGATATATTACCATTGAATGAAAATAGGAAATTTAATAATCCCTTTTTATCAGAAGTTGTTTTTATAGATTTTACAGGTGCAACTGTTGCTTTTTTAACAGGTGCAGATGTTTTTTTTGTTGGTTTTGTAGTTTTTTTTGCAACCATTTTAACTCTCCTTAATTGTTAGTTTAACGATTTAATTATAAATCATATTTTTTAAATTGCTAGTGAAATATTTCTATTTTTTCTTTTTCTATTAAATATTTATAAATATTTTCATCTGATAAAGGAAAAATATGGTAATTTCTTATTATCTTATCTGGATTTAATATAGATAAATCTTTTATACCCTTAAATTGACTTTGTGCAAAGTTTTTAGAGCATGTAGAGTCTAAATTATATTTTTTTGCAAGTATTGAAGATAATAGAAGTAATAATTGTTGAATGTTATTCAGTTGAGACGGTTCTGGCTCGTCTGATGTATTAGATTGATTATTTTGAATTTTGTTCAGATTTACATCTGTGGATTTCATTTTTTTACCTTTCATTTTTATTTAATATTGATTTAATCGGATTCTTATTATAAAGTAAGAAAAAAAAATAAACAATAGGAAAATTATTATGGGACTTAAATGTGGTATTGTGGGACTTCCAAATGTTGGAAAATCTACTTTGTTTAATGCACTTACACAAACTATACAGGCGGAATGTGCGAATTATCCGTTTTGCACGATAGAGCCAAATTCTGGAGTAGTATCCGTTCCTGATGAAAGGCTTTTGAAACTTTCTGAGGTTGCGAAATCAAAGGAAATACTTCCTACAAAGCTTGAATTTGTGGATATTGCTGGACTTGTAAAAGGAGCAAGCAAAGGTGAGGGACTTGGTAATCAATTTTTAGCAAATATTCGTGAAGTTGATGCGATTATTCACGTTGTTCGTTGCTTTGAAGATGGAAACATTATTCATGTTGAAAATGATGTTAATCCTCTTCGTGATATAGAAATTATAAATACGGAATTAATGCTTTCTGATATGGAATCACTTCAAAAACGTTTGCCTTTACAGGAAAAAAAGGCGAAAAGTGGTGATAAAGAGGCAGTACTTATGGCGGAGATGATAAAGACAGTATTGTCGGCTTTGGAAAATGGAAAGCCTGCTTTGACTGTGAAACCTCTTAAATCAGAGCCAGAAAAATTGCGTGTGTATAATATGTTGCAACTTTTGACTTCTAAACCAGTGCTTTATGTTTGTAATGTTGATGAGGCAAGTGCGGGCGAGGGTAATGATTTTTCAAAAAAGGTATTTGAGTTTGCTTCCTCTGAGGGTAATGTCGCGACGGTTATTTCCGCGAAGATAGAGCAAGAGATTGCATCCCTTTCAAATGATGAGGAAAAGAAAGAGTTTTTGGAAACTCTTGGGATAAGTGAAACGGGACTTTCTAAAATTATAAAGGAAGGGTATAAGCTTTTAAACCTTATCACATTCTTTACTATTGGTCCGAAGGAGGCGCATGCGTGGACAGTTGAAAATGGAGCAAAAGCACCAGAGGCTGCGGGTGTTATTCACTCTGATTTCCAAAAGGGCTTTATTAGGGCGGAGGCTATATCAACAGAAGATTATTTGAAATTCGGTGGTGAAGCTGGTGCAAGAGAAAATGGAAAACTTCGCACAGAGGGAAAAGAGTATATCGTTCAAGACGGGGATATTTTCCATTTCTTATTTAATACATAGTTTAAAGGAGGGAATGTTGTCAATTAGAGTTTTATCGCAGAATTTAATAAATCAAATTGCCGCTGGTGAGGTGATTGAGCGACCTTCATCTGTGATAAAGGAGTTGATTGAAAATGCTTTGGATGCTGGGGCAACAAAGATTGAAATAAATGTCCGTAATTCTGGAAAATCATATATAAGTGTGGCTGATAATGGAAGTGGTATGAGTAAGTCTGATTTGGAAACTTGTATACTTCGTCATGCGACATCAAAGCTTCCAACTGATGATTTGATGAATATAAATTTCCTTGGTTTTCGTGGGGAGGCGTTGCCTTCAATTGCCTCTGTTTCAAAAATGATAATTACTACTAATAATGGTGTGGAGTGTTGGGCTTTGCATATAGAGGGTGGTGAGGTTAAGAAAATAGTGCCTGCGTCCTATATTAAGGGAACGAAAATAGAGGTGATGGATTTGTTTTACAATGTGCCTGCTAGGTTGGCATTCCTTAAAACAGATAGGGGTGAAATGTCATCGGTTATTGATGTGGTGGAGCGAATTGCCCTTTGTCATCCTGATAAAGATTTTATTCTTAATGATACTTTACGATTAAGGGCGACTGACAAAATTACTCGTGTATGTGATGTGTTGGGGCGTGATTTTAAGGAGAATCTTATTGAGATAGATGCGGTGAAACATGGGCTTAAAATAAGTGGTTTTATAAGTAGACCGACTTATAATAAGGGAAGTTCTGCTACTCAATATTTTTATGTAAATGGGCGTGCGTTGAAGGATAAACTTCTTCTTGGTTCGTTAAAGGCCGCTTATATGGATGTGATTGAGAAAGGAAAATTTCCAGTGTGTGTTTTGTGGATTGAAATTCCTTCCTCTGATATTGATGTGAATGTTCATCCGCAAAAGGCGGAAATTAGGTTTAAAGAGGCGGCAAATGTTCGTGGGTGTATAATCTCTCTTATCCGTAGTTATCTTTCAAATGTGGAAGTTAAGGCGAATGTGATTGATTTGAAAAATACATTTGAAGATAAGGGAAAAATCTCATCTAATATTTTAGAATTTTCAAATAGTGTGCAGAAACCACTTAATGTTTCCGAATCGGTGCAAAGGGGATTTGATGATAATATTTTGCCTATGAGTGTGGATAGTAAAACGGTGGCGGTGGATGAAATTTCTTCTGATGATGAAAGACTTGATTATCCGCTGGGTGTGGCACGTGGACAACTTCACAATACATATATCATTTCGCAGGTTGCAGATGGGATTATTATTTTGGATCAGCATGCTTGTCATGAGCGAATCGTTTATGAGAAAATTAAGCGGGAGATTGCTTCGGGTGGTATAAAAAAACAAATAATGCTTATACCTGAGATAGTTGAGCTTGGTGAAAAAAAGGCAGGTATGCTTTTGGAGGTTAAGGCGGAGCTTTCTTCCTTTGGTTTGGAGATAGAGGAGTTTGGCGGTGGTGCGGTTCTTGTTCGTGAGATGCCAGCGATACTTGGAGATTGTGATTTGCAAGCCCTTATCAAAAATATTGCTGATGATATTGATGAGCTTAACAAAGCACAAATCTTAGAGGATAAAATGGCGATGATTTCAAAAACTTTTGCATGTCATACTTCAATCAGAGCGGGGAAGACTTTGACTATTGAAGAAATGAATGAACTTCTTCGTCAGGTAGAGAGTTGTGAAAATGCAGGACAGTGTAATCATGGAAGACGCAGTTATGTGAAGATAAGTTTGTCTGATTTGGGTAAACTTTTTGATAGGTAAAAAAGGCCTCCAATCGGAGGCTTTTTTAATGTTGGAAAATGTCTTCGTCTCCCCAACCTTGTAAATCCATTTCACATCGGTAATGTAGAAATTCAAAACATTTTTTGGCGAGTTCTAATCTTCCTTCACGTTTTAATTTTTCGGTTAAAATTTCTTTTATTTGATGAAGGTATAGGACATCGCCTGCGGCATATTCAATTTGTTTGTCGGAGAGTGTTTCCACTGCCCAATCGGAAGTTTGTTCTTCCTTGTTTAAATCAACGTTGAAAAATTCTTTTACCAAAGCTTTAAGTGAATGTTTGTCAGTTGATGTTCTGGAAAGTTTTGATGCAATCTTTGTGCAGAAAACTGGTGTGGCATTTATTCCCAAACATTTTTTTATCATTGCAAGGTCGGCGCGTGCAAAGTGGAAAATTTTTTCAATGTGCGAATCAGATAAAAGTTTTTTAAGATTCGGACAATTGTATGGTGGTTTTACGTGGACCACATAAATATTTCCTGTGCCATCTGTTAGCTGGACTACACAAAGTCTGTCCCTTAAAAGAGAAAGTCCAGTCATTTCTGTATCAATTGCAATTGGACTTTTGAATTTAATGTTGTCGGTCAAATCGTCCTTTAAGTATATGATTTTATTTTTCATTTTTAATTCCTTTTTAGTTTCATTTGCTTTTATTATATTATGATTTTAAGGGAATCGCAAGAGGTATATTTCCGATTCTTTCCCAGAAAAGTGCGACTTATAAAATTTAAAAAGAATCTTTTTGTTTTTGGACTTGCTTTAAATGATTGAATCATCGTTATTTTTTATATTAATTATATTGTGAATAATTTCTTTTTTAATTAAGAGTCAATAAAAGAAAGTGTCAAGAAATAAAAAAAAATTTTAGACTTTATTTTTTCGTTTTTAATTTCTAATATGATTCGTGTGTTGTGATTGATTATTTATATATGAAATTGCAACATGGTTGTTTGAGAAGCAACCTTAAATAGAGAAAAGGGTAAAAGAGAAGGAGTTCTTTTTAAAATGCAAAGTTGGAAACAAATTCAGGAGACTGTTCAAAAAAGTATTTGTGCTTCTGCTTACAGCACTTGGATTGCGCCACTTGATTTTGACAAGATTGATCTTGATACATTATATATTGTTTCGCCAACAAGATTTATTGCAGATTGGGTAAGAAGAAACTTCTTCTCTGATATTTTAATGGCGGCGCAAGCTGTTAACCCTTCTATTAAAAATATTATTATTTCTGTTGGTGTTAGAAAAGTTGAGCCTGTTGTTATCAAAGAAGAAATTAAAAAGGAAGAGCAAAAGGTTCTTAACGTAGAAAGTGCTAATCCTGTTTTAAATGTTGGGGCGAAGGTTTCACAGAAATTTAGTTTTGATAATTTTGTAAAGGGTAATTCAAATAATTTGGCAGTTGCAAGTATACAAAGAGTTATGAATGATGATTTTGTTTCATTTAATCCTTTGTTTATACATTCGCCATCTGGGTTTGGAAAAACTCACTTGCTTAATGCTTTTGTAAATGAAATGGAAAAAATTAATCCAAGAAAAAGGATTATTTATATCTCGGCTGATAAATTTATGTATTCGTTTATTAAGGCGTTAAAGGAAAATGATACATATCGTTTTAAACAAAGTTTTAAAGATGCAGATATTCTTATTATTGATGATTTGCATTTCATTGTTGGAAAGGAATCTACTGCAAAGGAATTATTCCATATAATTGAGGATTATATTACAAATGGAAAGCAAGTAATTATGGCTTCAAATAATTCTCCGTTTATGATGGAAGGTTTGAATGACAATTTGAAATCAAGAATTTCAAGTGGCTTGGTTGTGGATATAAAACCTGCTGACTTTGCTCTTCGTTCAGAGATTGTGAAAGTAAAGGCGAAGGCTTTGGATTTATCGTTGGCTGATGGTATTGGTGATTTTATCGCAAGCAAGATTACTACATCAATTCGTGAGATTGAAGGTGCACTCAACAGAATTTCTGCACATACAATTTTGATGAATGAGGTTCCTACACTTTCAAATATAAGGAAAATTTTGGCTGATATTTTGGCTGTGAATTCTAAGCCTTTGAGTATTGAAGATATTAAAAAGGTTGTGGCTGAAAAATGGGCTGTTTCTGTTTCTGATATTGATTCAGAAAGAAAGCAAAAGGAGATTGTTATTCCACGTCAAGTTGCAATGTATATTGCGAAAAATTTAACATCAAAAAGTTTGCCAGAGATTGGAAAATCTTTTGGTGGGAGGGATCACGCAACGGTTATTTACGCTGTTCGTAAAGTGCGTGAATTAATGACTATAAACCCTAAAATGGAACTTCTTATTAACGAAGTGGAAAGGGAATGTAGCTCATTATAATTTTTAAGAGGGGGAAAAATCCTTAGTTGGAGAGAGCTAAGGATTTTTTTATTTCTCATATAAAGGTTGTTAATAAATTAAGGGTGGAAGTTAATTCCACCCCTTTTATTATGATTGTTTATTTATCCTTTTCGCATAGAGTATTAGCGTTGGTTGAGGTAATTTTTCTAGATATTGTCTTTTTATTATTTGTAATTTTACATGTTGCACTTTTACATACATCTGTATCTTCTATTACAGGATTCCAAGATGTACCATAAGATGTTTTTTCCCATGAAGTGCATATACATGTTATTTCGTCTGCTGCACCACATCTTTCTGCGACAAAGTCTGTAAGTAATTGAGTATCTTCACCATTATTCTTTTCTATGTAGAGTTCATCAACTGATCCATATATTGATATAGTGCCGTTTGTATAACCTTTTTTGGTTTTCTTTTCCTTTGCCTTTTTCAAACGTGTAGCTAGGTTTGTAGAGCATATTCTTGCATCATCAGTGCCACCAATCTCAGCCGTATTACCACAACATGTTCCTATTCCTTCACCTTCACCTGCACATTTTGCGTCTGGGTATTGATTTCTTAATAATTCTAATGCAACAGATACAGAGTTATTAAATTCTTTTAATACAGTTTGATAGATGGAATCTTCTCTTGATACTGTATCGTCAGGATACTTTGAAAGTATGGATAATTGTTCGCCAAGTGTATTTGTTATACATGTGATGTATTGGTCTGTGTCAAGTGAGTATTTGATACAGGAATTGATAACGGCGTATTCTGTGTTGGAGCTTGTGAAGTTGCCACTTGCCATAGCTATTTCGGTTTCTTCTAATGCTCTGTCAGTAGCAAGAACAGCTTTTGTTACACGTTGGGTGAGGTCGTTTATTTGTTGGTTTGTTCCGCCGAATGAGGATGAGCTTCCACCAAAAAGCGACATAATGTCATTTGATGAAGATTCTTCAAATTCTTTACATACATATTCATTAGAAGGGGTATCATTGTTAACGATTAAGCCGTTTTCATCGTATTTTATTTCTTTTATTTCAAAGGAGAATGCGGAAACGCCAGCACATCTTGTTTCACAGGAGGTTTTTAGTCCGCCTATTTCTGATTCAACTGTGTTTATTGTTTCGGTAAGTTTGTTTTGAACTTCGTATAATGTATTTATTTTACTTTCTGGTATTGTGCCAGTTGTTTCATCGTCGGCGTTTAATGCCTCTAATTCAGCAATAGAATCAGAAAGGGTGTTTCTGCTTGATTGTAAAATGTTAAGTGCATTTGATAGTTCGTTTTTTATGTAGGATTCTTTTGTATCTTTTGTACATTTATAATCGGCTTCGGTTTTATATTTACTTGCGTTTAGATAGGATTTTGTTTTTGCATTAATGTTGCTACTGCTTATAGCGTAGACGTGAACTATTGGAGCATTTGAGTTGGATTTTTTGGAAGAAGTGTTTATTTTTTCAATTCCAAGGAGGTTGAAAGCCTTTGATGTGTAAGTTTTTGCCGTTGAAATATCCTTTCTTACAGCGCTTAGGGTATTATTATATTTTACATTAGGTTTGTTGTTGCGGGCATCAATTTCCGCTTGCTTTTGGCGAGCAAGTTCGGCTTGTTTTGCCTGTTCTTCAAGTTGTGCCTGTAATTTTTGTTGTTCAAGTTTGCTTTGGGCCTCTATTTGTGCTTGTTGTGCCTTTGCATCAGCCTCTGCTTGTGCGGCCTTTACTTTTGCATCGGCAGCAGCCTTTTCAGCAGCGGCTTTGTCAGCGGCGATTTTTGCCTCTTGTTGTTTAAGGGCTGTTGCGTGTGCGCGTTCCTTTGCATCAAGTTGAGCTTGGACCTGGTCGGCTTGGTTTTTTGCAAGTCCAGAGATGTAGCTTGCGCAGGTGTAAGGGAGGTAAGCACTTTCTGCTTTTAGGCAACCGTAGGCGAGGGCTCTGTTTGCAGTTTCATCGGAACAGCTTCCTTCTGTTGTGCAATTTTGGGCAAAGCAGTCGCTAATTATTCCTTCGCATTTTGCGGTGGAGGTTGATTTGTTGCATCTTGCAAGAATGGTAGGACATTTTTTTTCATTTACTGTAAATGTAAGTGTTTCTGGTGAAAAATTGTTAAGGCACATTAAACAGCTTGTTGGAATTGATGATTTAGAGCCATTTTTTTTGTTTTTATTTTTTGTATTTGCGCCGAAAGTTTGTATAGAAAAGATTAGGCAAAATGTTGCCAATATGAAAAAACATAAGTTATATGTATATTTTTTTTTCACTTTTTCCCTCTTCATATAATATATAATATATCATATTTTTTGTTTCTTGTAAAGGGAGTTTATAAATAAAAAAAACACAGAGATTTTGTCCCTGTGTTTTTGATTAGGTTAAAATTTATTATTTTTTGCCGCCAACAACGATTTTAATTTTTGTTTTTGGTGCAGTTGCAACTTTTTTAACTTCTTCCTTTTTTACCATAGGAATGATTTTTGCAACTTCTACTTTTTTAACTGCTGGCTTTTTTGCCTCTACTTTTTTAGCAACAGTTTTTTTAGCAGGAGCAACCTTTTTTGCTGGTGCTTTTTTAACAGCTACTTTTTTTGCAACTGGTTTCTTTGCGACAGTTTTTTTAGCAACAGTTGTTTTTTTGGCAGGTGCAGGCTTCTTTGCTGGTGCTTTTTTAACAGCTACTTTTTTAACTGCAGGCTTTTTTGCCTCTACTTTTTTAGCAACAGTTGCTTTTTTTGCAGGTGCAGATTTTTTTGCAACAACCTTTTTTGTTGCAGTTTTTTTAGTTGCTACTTTTTTAGCTGCTGGTTTAACAACTGCTTTTTTAAATTCAGTGTGAGTTAATTCATATAATTTTGTTGCTTCGTCCCAAATTGCTAAATCTTGATTTTCAGGGCGACCGCGATTTAACCATATAAAATATGCTGCTTCTTGTATATAATCTTTTTTTGAAACCATTTCTCTCTCCTTTATTAATAGTTTATATTTTTAACTAAATACTAGGTCAGTATAACATATCATTTTTAAAAATCTATAATTTTTTAATATTTTTTTAACTTTTTTATCTGCTTGAAATTTTTTATACTATAATATATACTTTCAAAGTGTAAAAGAAAGGATGAAAAAATGGAAGTGAAAGATAAAAAAGAATTACTTGATAATTTAACAAAATCAAAATCATCATTTGCAGTTAATGTATCAAAGGGACATAGTGTTATGCCAAAGGCTGATGGTAAGCAACTTATCGTTGGAAAGAATATTAAATTATCTGGTGCGATTGATGTTTGTGAAAGTTTAGTTGTTGAGGGAACTTTGGAAGCTAACTTAACAGGTGCGAAATATTTGGATATTGTTTATGGTGGAAGTTTTACAGGAACTGCGGAAGTGGAGGAAGCCCACATAAGTGGTGTGTTTGATGGAACTTTGACTGTGACAGGTGTTCTTTATGTTTATGAAACTGGTGATGTTAGGGGCAAAATAAATTATGCAAATTTGGTTGTTGAAAAGGGTGGTATTTTAAAAGGAACCCTTAAAAATATTGACAGCAAGCCAAAAACTGTTTTAGATTAAATGCCGTCTTAACTCAGTTGATAGAGTGCTAAATTCGTAATTTAGAAGCCGTGGGTTTGAATCCCGCAGACGGCACCAAAGAAAAAAATCCCCTCTGTATGAGGGGAAATTTTTTTCTTATTTAATTTTATAAAGTTTAGCACAGTGATAACAAAGAAGATTTTTAAATTTGTCTGTATTGGATTTATGTGAGGTTTTACCATTACCACCATGCATAACAAATTCATTTACTTCATAATGACCGCCAGGAACACATCCGCCATTACTTGATAAATAACCTCCTCTACCACCGTAAGTATGTACTTGTTGAGTGTTTGCAAACATACAATTTCCAGTAGTGGATTCTTCACCACCATATCCACCACTTGGACCTTGTCCATTGCCACCACGAGCAGAAGCACTATAGCCACCATATCCTCCTTTATAATTTCCAGAGGCGCCACCTGCTGTTCCTTCAGCATAACCTTTGTTGTTGGTGTATCCGCCGCCCCCGCCGCCGCCAACACCACCACCCCATCCACCAATGGAGCTTAGTGTTGGGCAGTTATAACTATTTGAACCTCCACCACCTCCTGCTACATAGTAAGTGTCATTAAGTTTGAACCATGATCCACCGCCACCACCAGTTGCGGAGCATTGTCTAGATGATGGTGTACCATCTGCACCACTTGCAAGAGTATATGGTGTATTTTCATTAACTTTGAATACATATTGTAATTGTGCACCATTACCCTGACTATTGTAATATGGGCCAGCTTGAACTTGACCACCATTACCGCCACCAAGTATTATTGCATAAAACCCAGGTGTTAAAGTTCCATCAGTTTGTTGTCCTCCTGTTGTAAATTCTGCTACTTTATATTCTATTTCATATTTTAAATCTGTGCATTGAGCTGAACCAACGTCTGAGTATTGAAATTCCCCACATGGAACACATTCTTTTCCATTGGAATAAGTATCTTTTGGGCATTGTTTGCACATATAGACTTGGGCATTTGTTCCTGATGATATGGCAATGCCACCAAGTATGGTTAGTAATTTTAATTTTTTATTGTTCATATTTTTCTCCTTTTAGTTAGTTAATTATTCAGCTACAAAGATTGCTGCTGATCCACTTGGACATGTTGAAACTGTTATTGCAATTGAACCTGCAGGGCAGTTAATTTCGCAATGTCTTTCTGTTGAGTTATACTTTAAATAAGTAGAGTTCTTACACTCACAAGTCTTTTTCATTTCGTTATATGTTGCCATATAAGCTCCTGTGCAATACTCTGCTGTTTTTGGGACACAATAATTGGATAGGGCATTTGTAAAAAGTGATGCCTTTGTATTATTGCTTATTATAAATGTAGCTATTGGTATAGCGAGTATGTAATTTATTTTTCTCATTTTTTCCTCCTTAGTTTGTTAGTTAAAATTTTCTTGGGATACTTTGTCAGTCAGCAAAGCGACTGCCCTTGGCCCCTTTAGGGGCAGTCGCTAGGAGCTAAAGCTCCCATTGTGCTGACTCTTTTTCCATTTTGATTTTTCATTTTTATATTCTTTCTCCTCCTTTTAATATGCTTTTTATCGGGAGGGTGGAAGCGAAGACCATGAACATAAAGAACTTCCACCCATATTATTAAACTATGAGTTTAAGAAGCCATTTTTTGTATGAAAAATCCCGTCGTAAATTTCTTACGAACTATGCTTTTTATACTGTAATTAAAATTTTTGTTTCTTTTACTTTTTTTATAATGGTTCATTTTAAACTCCTTTCTATGGGGAGTTCACAAAACCACCGTCATAATGGCGCGATACTTTCGTGCACAGCCTTATATAATCGCACTCCCCGAAAGGGAATACGATTTTTCAAAGAAGTAAAAAAAAATTTTTCTATACGAAAAACTTATAGTGAATAATAATTTCTACTTCCTTATGACGAAGGGTTTGTGACCCCAGCTTTGCTTTTGCAAAGTTAATATAAGGATAATATAAATTTTTATTGTTGTAAATAAAAAAAATTACAAACCGAAGTTAGGAAGTTTTTCACCACCTAATATATGTATATGAAAATGTGGAACGGATTGTCCGCCAAAGTCTCCTGTATTTGCTACTAATCTGTATCCTTTATCATCAAGTTTATATTCCTTGATGACTTCGTTTATTGCATTAAATAAATCTATCTTCTCTTCATTTGATGCGGTAAGTCCAAAAGATGTATAGGATTCATATTCTCCCTTTGGTAAAACCAAGAAATGGTGTGGAGCTTTTGGATATAAATTTTTTATTACAATAGTGTTTGTGTTTTCAAAAATTTTTGTGCATGGAGATTTCCCATTTATTATTTGTGCGAAAATGTTATCTTTTTTGTATGTCATATTTTTTCCTATTTAATGTTGATTTTTTATTTATTTTAATATATTATTATTAAAGATTCAAGAAAACAATAAGAAGGTGTAAAAGTTGAGGAGTAAAATAGAAATGGATGATAAATGTTCAAAAGAGCTTGATGTTTATTTGCTTGATGAATATGTTGGTAAACGTTTAAAATTAAGACGAGTAATGCTTCATATGAGTCAAGATGAGTTGGCAAGTATGATTGGTGTGACTTTTCAACAAGTTCAAAAGTATGAAAGTGGTGCAAACAGAGTAAGTGCAAGTCGCTTGTTTATTATTTCAAAAGTATTGCAAGTTGATGTTGGATTTTTCTTTTATGGACTTGAAAAAGAAATTCCTCAGGTTGTTGATGCGTTCAGTAATTCTTTTGAACATATTGGCGGTGAAAATCATGTATCAGAAGAAAGTGTTGAGTTTGATGATCCTATGAATAATACTGAAACTTTAAGATTGGTTAATGCTTATTGGCGTTTAAATGATGCTGAAAAAAGGCAAAAAATCCTTGACTTTATTGTTTCTATGACAGGAAGTTTGTAATATTAATTAGAAATTAAAATTTTGTTTGTATTCTGAAAATTTTTCGGAACATATTATTTTATTTATTTCTTCCGTTTTTATAATTTTATTATAAATAGGAAGTTGTGATAATTTTATTAATTTCTTTGAACTTTCTATACATATAGTGTTGTAATTTTCAATTTGTTTATTTAGTGTTTCAAGTTTATTATTTATTTCTGTAAACTTTGGATTTGCTGTAAGTGGAGAATGTTTTTTTGCAACATTTAATAGTTCCATTGTAAGAGAAATAAGTTGTGTTTGATTATTATATGTTTCATTGAAATTATTTGATTGTTCCTTTGCAAGGATATTTATTTTTATTATATTTTTAAGGGCGTTTTTGTCGTTTATTAAATATCCCTTTGAAATGTTTATAAGTTCAGGGATTAAATTTAGGTTGTTTTTTATAAGTTTTATTTGATTTTCACGAGAATTTATTATTTCTTGTTTTAATTTTTTGCTTTGTTTAATTGGAAGAATTGCAATAAATATTATAGATAATATTATTAATGTAAATATTATGATTTTTATATATTTTTTGTTCATAATTCCTCCTTTTTATATTTTGATTTATTATATAACAATTTTTTTTTATTTTCTACATAAAATTTTGCTTTCCATTTATTATTTTTGTTGTATTATTATATATAAGGAGAGGAAAATGATTTTTAAAAGAATAAATTCTTTACATAAAAATGATGGTGGTGCAGTTTTGCTTCAAACCCTTTTGGGATTGGGTATTATGGTTGCAATGACTCCTGTTATTTTAAATCAAATAAGAAAGTATAATGATTCTGTTAATAGAGAAGAAGTTATTTCGGAGATGGCTTTACTTCAAAAGGCGGTAACATCTTTTATTTCGTTTGATAGAACTTCTATTCCAAATGGTTGTGTTGTAAAATCAGGAAATGAGATGAAAAATTTGCTTTCGGATTATGGTGGTGAAAGACTTGCTATTTCAAACTCGTTCGGGCAAAACTATTCTTTTGTAACGTGTAAAAAGCAAGTTATTGCAGGTGATTCTTCTTCTGATATTATAGAGGCGGCAATTTTCGCACATGGAGATGTTAATGATTTGACCTTGAATAGTATTGGTGAGTATTTATTTGATCAGGGTGTTGTGCTTTCTACTAATGACCATGTGGAGCTTACAAACTATAATGCAAAATTGTCAGCGACACTGAAAGAGCAGATTGTAAACACTATTGGTAATCAGGGTGCGTTGGTTATGTTTGTTAGTGATGCTTTTATGGTTTCTGATTATTTGTATATAAGTAAGGGGCCTGGTGGAACAACCTCTGTTAATACTATGCTTACAAATATAAATATGAATGGTAATAGTTTAATTGATGTTTATAAGGCAAATGGAACAAGTCTTAATATACTGAAAAGTATGAAGGTTGCGGGACTGGCTGGAAAAAATTTGAATATTGCTAATTCAAAAGTATCTGGAATTTTTTCTATTGAAAATACTACGCCATTTATTCCTGATGAGCCTATGAAGATTACAACAAATTCTATTGATATAAGTTCATTGCAGGTTGAAGATGCAGAATTTTTAAAGGTGGCATTTGATCCTGGTGATTTGAAGGCTAATGAATTGAATACAAGTAGTATTGTTGTAGAAGGTGATTTGAATGTTGTTCCTTTTGAAGAAGATGAAGGAAAGTTTATTTGGAATTTTGGGGCGTCTGAGGTCGTTGCGGATAATCTTTATTCAAAAGGTAGTATAAGTAATAAATTTGGAAATATAGTTTTAAAAGATGATGAAGATGGTGTTGATAGTTATATATATGATGGAAAGGTTTCTTTAACTGGTGATTTTACTGAGGCAAGTAGTATGATAAATTTATCTGGTGTGTCAGAAGTTTATGATATTTGTTATTTTGCGGATAATCTTAATATGTCAGTATGTTTGTCAAGTCTGTTGAAGAACTTTCGTGATGAACTTATTGCTTTGTGGAATAAGTATACAGAGAAAGCAGGAGGAGCTTAGAAAATATTATGTTTAAAAGAAATTTGAAATATAAAAACAGTTTGGGATTGGGTGTTATTGAAATAATACTTGCTATTGCAATTATGATGATTATTACTCCTGCTGTTTTAAAGTATTCTTTTAAAGAGTTATATGAGGTTAAATATATAAATATTGCTAAACAATTAAAACAAATTGAAAAAGCTTTGCTTAATTATGCGTCTATTGAAAAAAAGAATTGGAATAATGGTTCGTCTGGATCTCTTGTCAAAGATGTGAATGATTTGTTCGTTCATGATTATGGTTTGAATGATGATATTTCTCCTGATATAACTAATGATATGAGGGTTAAGTATATAAAAGATGAAACTGGTGCAGTGAATGTGTTTGTAGTTTTGACTTTGGATAATTTAGGGTTAGATGAAATTGCTTTTAAGCAAACTTTGCTTTATGCTGGTGATACAGTTGGATTTAAAGAAGATAATAATGCGTATTCTATTACTGGTGCATGGTCTGAACCTTTTGCAAATATTTCACAAAATATTAATAGTGATAGGATAGTTGTTATTAAAATTGATGATACGAATCTTGAAAATGAGTATGCTTCTTCTAATTATTTATATAGAAATAATCAGGGGGGTGAAGATGGAAATAAGATGCGTGTTAATTTAAGTCTTGGTGGGTATAGTATAAATAATTTTGGAACGATAGAGGCTGCAAACTTAAAATCTTCTTCTACGGAAACAGAACAGGTTAGTGAAATTAAGTTTAATGTTGGTAAATTTGAAGGAGATATAGATATATTTACTAGTCTTATTTTAAAAGGAGTTTTGCTTTTTTCTCCTGGTACTTATGTAAAAACATTAAAAGTTGAAATATCAGATTATTCTGATGGAAAGTCTGTTTTAAAAGAGATAAATGTCCCTAATGCTGTATTGGAAAATGCAACATTTTCTGATGTGTCTTCTTTCCATGCTAATATTATTGTTGAAGGTATTGCTACACTTTCAAATCTTGTTGTGAATAATTTGCAATTGTCGGTTTTGACTGGGTATAATGGAGCTCTTACGAATTTATTTATAAAACCAAAGGAGGATACAAAACTTCGTATGGAAATTGCAGCAAGTAGTGTTGATGACTTGTCTACTCAAACTATAACAATAAAAGATGGGCATATTATGAGTTTTGATGGTAAGTTTAATACTGCTAATGGTATAATTACTATAAAAAGTCCATATTTGTTTGATGGAATAATAATTCATGATGCTTGTAGTAATCCTGTATCAAAAAGTAATCCTTCTGGTTGTAGTAATCAAACTTTGAGTAGTATAAATATAAACACATTTATGGGTAATTTTAATAACGCTTTGAAAGATTTATCTAATAGAATAGATAAGATGGTTTTTTATAATTAGGAAAGAAAATGAAAAAATTGAAAAATGATAATGGAAATATCTTGTTGGAAGTCTTGCTTATGTTAGCAATTATGTTTGTTGTCTTCCCTATTATTCAAAAAAATGTGAAGGAGAGGTCTGATACACTTAGAAATCAATTAGTTGTAAAGGATATGATGAAGCTTAAAACTGCGACGGAGAATTATTTGAAGCTTAAACCTGATATTGCCGAGGGTGTTCATTTAGTTGATTTTGCAAAGTTGGAGGAAAATGGGCTTCCTAAGAATTTTAAGAATTCTAATATTATTGGGCAAAATTATCGTGTTAAAATGAGAAATACAAGAAAAAGTGATGGTAATGTTGAATATGATGCCATTATTATTGCTGATGGAAATTCCGAAATTTCTGATATGAGGATTAGAGATATTGTCAAGGAAAGTAAAGGATATGGTGGATATTTGGAAGATGGAATTATTTATGGAACAAGTTGGTCCTTAGATGGGTCTGGTTGGGGAGAAAATTGGGCGACTCCTCCTTTGATATTTAAAGTTGGTTTTGCAAAAAAGGATTATCAATATATTTCAAGAAATGGTATTGGCTCATCAACTATGCAAACAGATTTATTTATGAATCTTAATGATATAGAAATGGTAAATGATTTTATTATTTCAAAGGGGATTGAAGATTCAAATGAAGGTATTATTGAAGTTAATGATTTGTATTTGTCGCCTAGTGGTAATGCAGATATCAGTATTTTATCTATTGATGAGGAATTGAATTTAAATTCTGTTATGGATTCGTTAAATGCAACAGTTGCCTTTCCAAATGGTATTAATCAAAATAGTGTTAGCATTGATGATACTACTACTTCTAATGTATATCTTCATAGCACTTTAAAAGTTCTTAATAATCTTTCTACAAGTTTTACAGAAGAAAATGTAGTTAGTTTTTCTGATGTTATGAGATTGTCGGTAGTAAGTTCTGTTGATATGGTTGTTGGTGGTTTGATTAAAACTCCTGAATTATCTACTATTGTTGCAGAATTTGGAAATGTAGATTTATCCAGTATAAATATAGATGCTAAGTATTCAGATACTCAATTTATGAATTATAAGGATACTAATGGAACTATGTATCAAGCTGTTGGATTTGTGTTTAACAATATATATAGTAAGTTTAATCCAAGTAAATATAACATTAAAACTGGAAATAATCCTGAGGTTAATCTTTCTGATGTTATTGTTAAGAGAGTTAATCAAGAGTTAGGTATTGGAACCAGAATTGGAAATATTGTTATAACTGATAAAACACCTTTGTCTGTTATTTTAAGGGCGTTAAGTTATGAGTATGCCGATATTTTCAGAGTCGTTGAGAACAATTATAATGGTATGATTGAGCCTATATATGGTTTGAAGTATGATGAATATTACAGATGTGCAAAACAAACATGTAGTGGCGATGATTCAAACGATAACAGGAATTGGTCTTATTAAGAAATAAGAGTTTCTTCTGTTTCAATTCGTGAGGTTAATATTTCTTGGAATTCTTCCTTTGATAATTTGCCAGTTGGTATTGGTGGAAGTATGTGAACTTCTATTGTTCCTTTTCTTTTTAAAAATCCGTTTTTGGGCCAAAAGAGACCTGAATTTATTGCGATTGGAACAACCCATCTGTTTTGTATGTTTTGAGTTATTATACTTAGTCCTGATTTGTATTTGACCTTTGTATTTGGTTTGGTGCGGGTTCCTTCTGGAAAGATTATAATATTTCTTGTNTTTAATGTTTCATTGAATCTTTTTGTTANTTTTTGCAAAGTTTTTTTTGTGGCGTTTCCNCGGTCAACCATAATGTTTCCNGCNTTTATNAAAGTTAGNCCGAAAAATGGAATGAATGCNAATTCTTTTTTAAACATAAANATNCAATTNCCNAGTATGTATTGATATGTNGTTGTTTCCCATGCGGATTGNTGTTTTGATGCNAATATTACATTTTCATTTTGTGGAATGTTTTCNTATCCTTTTACATTNTAAGTTATTTGGCATATATATTTTAAAAGNANTATAGTAGTNAAGCTCCATATATANGATATATAAATNCTTACNTTTTTTGGAAGTATTATNGCNATTGTNGCGAGTANTGAAAAGAATGNGGTTTCTAATATAAAAAGAATNTTAAATATTATTGANCGTATAAGCATTATAAATTTTCCTGTATNTTTAATATNAATGTAGATTCAAATCCAGCTTTGTTCCATAAATAAGTTAATATATATTTATTGTATTCACTGAAAGTNAGTTTTAATAGTTGGGAATTNGAAAATATGTTTGGNTTTNTTTCTGAAAANNTNANTGGGTGTTCAANTATTCTTANNTNAGGNATATATTTTTCAAAGATAAGTTTACTTCTTGGCATATGATAATATGATGTCATAAGGCGTATAGAATTTATATTATTCTTTTTTACCCANGTTGCACTTTCAAGTCCGTTTTCAATAGTGTTTTCTGCACGACCTGTGAAAATGCGGGANTTTAAATTATCCNTTGATGTTTTAAGTTTNCCTTCCTTTTGTAAATCGTTTATGGTTTTATCAATTAATTTATCAAGAGAGCTTTGNCTATATATTCCTGATATAAAAAGTTTTTTTGCATTNCCCTTTGCAAATTCTTTGATACTGTCNGTAATTCGTTTTTGTTCGCCAGTTAAAACAATTATTGCATCGGTTGGCTCATNTGGNGATGTATCNTTNAAATTAAGNGTANANGCAAATATNAAAAAAATTANTNCGTATGCAAGGCATANNNCAAANAAGAATAGGANTATTTTTTTGCTTCGTTCTTCATTTAAAAATGTTTTTTGAGGTTTGAAACCTTCNTTGTATTTTTCTACGACTTCCATTTTATACCATTTTATTTAATGTTTTGTTTACAGTTATGACTGCGGTAATTTTTGATATTATTCCTGCAATCAAAGGTATTAATAGTATATACCAATAAATGTTTGATGAAAAGTTAAAATTTGATATTATTCCGCCGTTAATGTTTCCAGCGAATGTTTTGATTATTGTTATTGTTATGCATGCAATTATATATCCTACAATTCCGCCATATACCGATAATTCCATCATTTGATTGGAGAAATGTTTTGAAATATATTTGTTGTGGGCGCCTACCATATGCATAATTTCAATTACGTTTTTGTTTGCGATTAATCCAGATTTTGTTGCATATGCAATTGTAATTGCTGTTGTTGAAAGTATTAAGATTATTATTAAACCCAATAATGTTTGAAGGGCGGATATTGTTTTTGAAAATTCGTTCATCCAGGATTCATAAGTTTCTATTGTAATAAGGTTGGAATAGTTTTTAATTTCTTCTGTTAATGCCCTTATATTAAGAGGGATTACGTCAGATGTTTCAACGGTTATTATCCTTGGAAGAGGAATATCAAGTTTATTTTTTCCAATTTCGCCAAGCCATGGTTTTAAAAGTTCGGTTGTTTCATTTAATGTCATTGCATGGGAAGATTTTATGCCTGGTGTTTGTTTTAGGATAAGTGTTATATTTTTTATTCGGTCCTCTATTTCCTTATTTGGATTTTTATTTTTTATATCTGGTAATACTTGTATAGTTATATTATTTGACATACGTTTATTCCAATCAGATGTCAAATCGTTTCCAATCATTGCTGTTGCAAATGTGATAGAAGCTAAAAATACCATAAATGCGGTGATGAATGGTAAAAAGCCTTTGTTTATATCTGATTTGAATGCAATATCAGTTTTTAACATTTTTATTCCTTTGTTAAATATCCGTTTTCAAGGTGAAGAACTGGGAATTTGAATTGCTTTATTAAATTTTTGCTGTGGGTGGCAATTATTATTGTTGTTCCCATTTTATTTAGTTCCAAAAATAGGAATAATAATTTTTTTGCCATTTCTTCGTCAACGTTTCCTGTTGGTTCNTCGGCAATTAAAATACTTGGGTTATTTATTACTGCACGAGCGATTGCNACNCGTTGTTGTTGACCACCCGATAAAAATGGAGGTTTGGCATTTATAAATTTTCTAAGTCCTACCCATTCAATTAATTCTGGAACGTGGGTGTGAATATATTTCTCACTTNTNCCNATNATNCNAAGNGGAAGGGCGATNTTNTCAAGGANNGANAGNTGGTCAAGAAGNCGGTAGTCTTGGAANACNATACCTATTTTCCTTCNTATATTTGCCATATCCTTTTGTTTTATATAATCAATATCCTTGCCAAATATTTTGATTTTNCCACGGCTTGGTCGGTTGGCAAGGTGNATTAAGTTTAAAAGAGAGGTNTTTCCAGCACCAGANGCNCCAGTTAAAAAATAAAATTCCCCTGTTTTTATTTCAAGGTTTATATCTTTTAAAACTTCTGTATTTGTTCCATAACGAAGTCCTACATTTTGAAGACTTATTATAGTTTTNTTNNNTTCNTTTNGTNGGTTCATTTATGCCTCCATNAATATATGATACTTAAAATTTTGAAAATTACAAATATTTATTTGTTAAAAGTGATATTTTGTGTTGATTCTGTTAAAGAATCTATTATTATAGAATTTGTATATTTATAAAAAAATGGGGAAAATCAAATGATTATTAAATGTCCTAAATGTAATACAGAGTTTGAAGTTGAAGATACTCTTATTAATGGTCGTAAAATGAAGTTTCAATGTGCNGAATGCTCNTTTGTTTGGAGTGTTGGGAATGAGGTTGAGGAGAANCNNANTGTTGAGACCTGNTCATACACGAGAAGTTGATACAAAGCCTCTACTTAATACNGATGATGTGGAAAAGGAAAAGAAGAAGCTTCTTTATGGACTTGGTGTAAATGANGATNNTNTGGAGAAGAAGTCTGGTCGGTATAATGATTTATTTANTGTTAAAAANGGTATANTTTTTATGNTGGGTCTTGTNTTATTTTTNNTTGTATTTTTCGTNTTTAATTTCCTTTATAATTTTAAAAGNGAAAATGCTTCNCAACCAAAGCAAAATATTTTTGATAGAAAAGATAANNGTGTTGATGTNTCTAAATTATATATAGANATTGCAAANCCACTTACTTTGGTAAGGGAAGGAAATAATGACTATATCATTATTCGTGGATTTGTTTATAATCCAAGTAGTAGGACTTTNCCTGTGCCAAAGCTTATTATAAGGCTTGAAAACAAAGANGAAAGAGTTTTGCAAGAGCAAGAAAGNGAGATTGANGTTCAAAGTCTTGCTCCGCTTGAAAAGACTGATTTTATGTTTAAGGTTTTCAAATTTTCTGGTCAAGTGCAAAGGGTTAAAGTTGATTTTGAAGATATGAATAAAATTTAATTTAAAAAAGGAGGCAGTATGAAAAAAATATTTTTAATATTATTTTTATGTTTGGGTGTAAANGCAAATGCCTCTTGGGTAAATTGGTTTAANCTTTCNGACCAACTTTATAAANTNTATGTNGTGTCNGATAATNCACTTGAAACTACGGCNGGATTNTTTCTNACAAGTTTTCCTTGCTATGGTCAATATAGTCAGGAGTATTACAAAACTGTTGCTGGAAAAAATATGATTACTCTTTATTGTTTGGAACCACCAAAGGAAATATATCTTACCTATAATACCAAACCTTTGGGAAGTTTTTTCTCCTTACAAGAAAAGGCGCAAGGGTATATGCTTTGTCCTGTGGAGGTAGTTGGAAATGTTGCAGGTGGTGTTATTCCAAGAATGCAAGTTAAGATAGAAGAGTGTGAGAAAAAAGAGCTTAACTATAATGCCAACAAAAATATTATAAAAGAATATGATGGAGTTGAAATTTAGGTTATGGATAAGCAAATTTTTAATTTCGTTGTTGAGGCAGAATTTGATGGTTGGCGAATCGATAAATGGTTGGCGAAAATGGTGCCGACTGTTTCGCGTGTAAAAATTCAAAAGATGATAAAGGCAGGTTTCGTTCTTGATGGCAATGATGAAGTTATTGCAGATGTTAGGCTTAAAATTTCCGCTGGGGATAGCTTTACAATTACTATAATGCCAGAGGAAAAGAACTTTGTTATGAAGGCGCAAGATATTCCTCTTGATATTTTATTTGAAGATGAGGATTTGATAGTTATAAATAAGTCTGCTGGTATGGTATGTCATCAAGGTGCAGGTTGTGAAGATGGAACTTTGGTAAATGCTCTTTTGTATCATACGGGTGGTGTGCTTTCTTCCTTTGGCGCGGAGGCTGGACGTGCTGGTATTGTGCATAGGCTTGATAAGGATACAAGTGGTGCGATGATGGCGTGCAAAACTGACAGGGCGCATATTGAAATGTATAAGCAGTTTGCAAATCATTCGGTGGAGCGTGAATATTATGCCCTTGTTTGGGGAATTGTGAATCCTGTCTCTGGTGTGATTGAAAAAAATATCGGGCGTAATCCTCGGAACAGACAGGAGATGCAAGTAATGGTTGATGGGGGAAAGCCTGCGATTACAAATTATGAAACTGTGGAAGTTTTTACAGGTGCAAAATTTAAGCCGATAAGTCTTATAAAGTGTAAGTTGGAAACTGGGCGGACTCATCAAATAAGGGTGCATATGGCGTCAATGGGAAATCCTATTATTGGGGATGCAACCTATGGAAATATGCAAAAACATTTGGTGCAGATTGAAAACAAGGAAGTAAAGTCAATGTTGGCGACGGTGAAGAGGCAAATGCTTCACAGTAGGAATATTAAGTTTACTCATCCTATAACTGGGGAAGTGTTAAAGTTTGATGCGAAAATTCCTGATGATATGCAAATGGTGATTGATTTTTTTAGGGGCTTATGATGATAGATATTATAAAAGTTCTTATTGTTGGGATTATTGATATTTGGGTAATTTATACTTTGTTTAATGTTTTATATATTTGTTTCTTTCGTGGAGTGCCTGCTATTCCAAGTTCAAAGGAAACTTTGCATAATCTTGAAAAAATATTATTGAAATATAAGACCTCTGATGATTTTGTTTTTTATGATTTGGGTTGTGGTAATGGTAAGCTTTCTTTTTTTGTGGCAAAAAAATATCCATCTTCAAAAGTTGTTGGTGTTGAAATTAATCCTTTTATAGTGTTTTATTTGAAATGTAAAAAATTCATATTTGGTTATAAAAATGTTGATTTTATAAGGGCGAATATTTTCAAAATGGATTTTTATAAATTAAAACCTGATTTCATTTATGTTTATTTAGGAGATAGTATTTCAAAAAAATTGTCAGCAAAGTTGAAAAATGAATTAAACTTTGGTAGCATTGTTATTGGAAATAAATTTTTGTTGCCTGATTTAAAAGTTGTTGATGTTGTAAAGTATAAAACTTTGATAAATGGACCTTTGAGAGTTTACAAAAAATAGGAGAGTGAAAATGGAAATGATAAGAAAAATTGGTGTGATGGGAATTGACTTTTTGAAATCGGTTGGAAGGTTTCTTGTATTTTTAGTGCAAACAATTCATAATTGGTTTTTGCCACCATATTATCCAAAGGTTTTGGTAAGGCAGATGATTGAAATAGGTTTTTATTCGCTTCCTGTGGTGTCTTTGACTGCTTTGTTTTCGGGAATGGTGCTTGCACTTCAAAGCTATTCTGGATTTTCAAAATTTTCAGCCGAGGGTGCGGTTGCAACGGTTGTTGTGATTGCTATTATACGAGAGCTTGGACCTGTATTCGCGGGGCTTATGGTTGCGGGACGAATCGGTGCGACTATGGCGGCGAGTATTGGAACTATGCAAGTGACAGAGCAAATTGATGCACTTAAAACTCTTTCTACGAATCCTTTTAAATACATTATTTCGCCAAGGGTGTTGGCGGGGATTCTTGTGCTTCCATTTTTGGTGATAATTGCTGATATTATCGGTGTGTTTGGTGGATTTTTGGTTGGTGTGAATGTGTTGGATTTTAATCCTTATGTGTATATCAGAAATACATATAACAGTATGGAAATGATGGATGTCTTTGTTGGTTTAGTTAAGGCGTCTGTGTTTGGTGGAATAATTACATCTATGGGTTGCTATTATGGTTATTATACAAATGGTGGTGCAGAAGGTGTTGGAAAGGCGACAACAAATGCGGTTGTGATTTCCTCCATTTTGATACTTATTTCCAATTATATTTTAACTGCGTTGTTCTTTAATAAATAGAGGTGCAATATGACAATAAATAAAAATGCGAATCCTGTGATAGAACTTAACGGTGTATATAAATCGTTTGGGTCAAAGTATGTTCTTCGTGATTTTGATTTGACTATTAATAAGGGAGAATCGGTTGTTATGCTTGGGCAATCGGGTATGGGAAAATCCGTAAGTATAAGGTTGATGTTGGGTCTTTTGGATTCAGACAGTGGCAGTATTAAAATAAACGGGAAAGAGATTTCTAATTTTAGTAGTGAGGAGTTTTATGAAAACAACAAAAAAATTGGAATGCTTTTTCAAAATGGTGCTTTGTTTGACAGTATGAGTGTGTGGGAAAATGTTGCGTTCAGTCTTTTGAATGTAGAGCGAATCGCACCTGATGTTGCAAAAAAGATTGCAATTGAAAAGTTGGCGGATGTTGGATTGCCAGCAAAGGTTGCGGATATGATGCCTTCGGAACTTTCTGGTGGTATGAGGAAAAGAGTAGGGCTTGCTCGTGCGATTGCCGATGAACCAGAAATTATTTTCTTTGATGAGCCTACAACTGGGCTTGATCCGATTATGTCAGATGTTATAAATGATTTGATTGTTCGTTGTGTGAAGCATATTGGGGCGACGGCTCTTACTATTACGCATGATATTGCTTCGGCAAAAAAGATTGCGGATAGGATTATTATGCTTCGTGATGGGAAGATTGTGTGGAGTGGAACGCCAGATGATTTATCCAATCCAAAGGACGAGTATGTTGAAAAATTTGTGAAGGGTGTTTCGGCTTAATCTTATAACTTATTGAATTTACAGGTGTTTTACCCCCCCCCCGTGAGCATTTTTTCCTTGCGGTTTGGGGGATTTTGTGATATTATATAAAAGTTAAAATAACAAAAGGGGGAATTATGAGAGGGATTATTTTATCAATTATTTTTTCATTTAATATTATTTTATCAAGTTCGGTTTTCGCATTTGATAGTTTTAGTTTTTCTGGTGAAGGTGAATGTGATATGGTGATAAAGGATGAAAAGGCTTTGTTATCCGTAGGTGGTTTATATTCTGGATATGAGTTCGTATGGAGTGGTAGTTTTTATAAAGAAAGTGATGAGGAAGATGATAATGGAGAATTTCCAAAGCGTTATATTGGTCTTGATGATATGAAAAAAGAGTTAAAGGAGATTTTGCCAGATGCGACTATTTTATCATACAAGATAGCAGATTCAGAAACTGTGTATTTTAATGTTAAAACTAAATTAAATAGTGGTGATTTATTGGCAAATGGAAATTTTAATAGGAATGATGAATTTCAAAAAGGATACAATGATGAAATATCATCAGATCTTCCTTTACAATTTATAAATTCAGAGGAATATCAAAAATGTTTTAAAGAGGCGTATAATAAGGCATTGATTTCGGCTGCGAATAATTTTTTAAAGCAAGCTAAATTACAAATTTTTTCTAATTCTGATGATTGTTCTGTTTATAAGCTTGATAATAATAAATTAAAAATAAATTGCAGTATAGCTAATTAAATTTTCGTGATTCTTTATAACTTATTGAATTTACGAGTGTTTTACCCCCCCCCGTGAGCATTTTTTCCTTGTGGTTTGGGGGATTTTATGATATTATATATTAGGTTAAAATTTAACAACTTAATAAGGAGAAAAAAATGAATAAAAAGATTTTAACATCTGCTGTGGTTCTCAGTGGACTTTTGTTTGGGGGTAATGTTTTTGCTGCTGACTATATAAATATAGAAGGGGAAGGTATTTGTGAAATGGTATTACCAGCAAATGCGAAGAAGGAAGAAAATAATTTTGAGTTTTCTGTGGATAAAAACTGGTTCTTTGATCAAGAAACTGGAGAAACATATGTAGGTTTTGATAACTTATTGAAAAATATACATAATGTTTTACCAGATGCAGTTATTACATCATATAAGTATTATGATGGTTATATGTTTTTTAATATAGATACAAAATTGCAAAAGGATTTAATTGGTTTAGTAGGAGTTGAGTATGCTACTAGTGGAATGGATGAAGGTATAAAATACGATTTAACAGATGAATTTAAATCTTCTAAGGAATTTTTGGATTGTAAGGATATGGCGATTAAATCGGCAATGAAAAATGCGATGGATAAAGCAAAAATTTTAAAAGCTAAAATTGTTTATACTCCTAACTATGGTTATGATAAAGTTTATAAAATTGAAGATGGTAAGATAAGATATTATAGTAATATTAACTATAGGGCTGTGGCTGATTAGTTTTATTGACTTATATCTTATAGTTTGCTAAACTCCTATTTCAAATAGGAGTTTTTTTATGAAGAGTAAAGTTGTTTTTGAATGTCAAAATTGTGGCGCGAAATATTCCAAATGGATGGGTAAATGCGAATCGTGTAATTCTTGGAATACTATTGTTGAGGCTAGGGATGAAATGTCCGCTATTCCAACGGGGCTTACCGCTGGGGTTGGTGGTGTGAAACTTTCGTTTGCAAATTTGGACGGTGAAACTTCTGATTATCCAAGAATTTCTTGCGGGATAAAGGAGCTTGATAGGACACTTGGCGGTGGGCTTGTTTCTGGTGGTGTGATACTTGTTGGTGGTGACCCAGGTATTGGAAAATCAACTATACTTTTACAGGCGGTTTCAAATGTTGCAAGAGGTGGTAAGGTTTTTTATTTAACTGGTGAAGAATCGGTTAATCAAGTAAGGATGCGAGCAAGTAGGCTTGGGCTTTCGGATGCACCTGTGAAGTTGGCGGCGAATTCAAATATTCGTGATATTGTTGCAACACTTAAAGAAGAAGATGATGTGAAGGTTGTTGTGATTGATTCTATACAGACTATGTTTTTGGATAATATAGAATCTGCGCCTGGAACTATATCACAGGTAAGAAGTTGTGCGAATGAGCTTATCAGACTTGCGAAACTTAAAAACTTTACTTTGTTTTTGATTGGGCATGTGACAAAGGAGGGGGCGATTGCTGGACCTCGGGTTTTGGAGCATATGGTTGATACGGTTTTGTATTTTGAAGGAGAGCGTGGGCATCATTTTAGGATTCTTCGTTCGGTAAAAAATCGTTATGGTGCGACTGATGAAATTGGTGTGTTTGAAATGACTGATAAGGGGTTAACAGAAGTTGCGAATCCTTCGGCTTTGTTTTTGGCGGAAAGGCGTGGAAATATTTCGGGTTCGTCCGTGTTTGCTGGAGTTGAGGGAACTCGTCCTTTACTTCTTGAAATACAGGCGTTGGTTTCTGCATCAAATTATGGTAATGCAAAGCGTTCCGTTGTTGGGTATGATTTGGCAAGGCTTTCAATGATTACGGCGGTTTTAGATGCGAGATGTCATCAGGAATTTTACAACTATGATATATTTTTAAATATTGCTGGTGGGCTTAAAATAACAGAGCCTGCGGGTGATTTGGCTGTGGCGGCGGCTTTGATGTCATCAAAAAATAATATACCTGCGCCTGCGGATATGGCGATTTTTGGAGAGATTGGGTTGTCTGGTGAAATAAGGGCTGTGAATTTGATGGATTTGCGTGTGAAGGAAGCGGCGAAGCTTGGTTTCAAACGTGTGTTGATGCCTAAATCCGTAAATAAAAAGAATATGGCTGATTTCGGGATTAAGGTAATTGAAATAGGGCATATTCAAGATTTGGTGAATATGTTTATGAAGTAAGTGGGAGGAATAAGAAGACTATGTTTTTTAATAAAAAAGAATTAATGCCAGAAAGAGTTAAATTAGGAGTATGTTCAATATGCAATCTTAATTGTCGTGATTGCTATATGAGAAAATCAAAAACTAACTTTGGTAATGTTGGCGCAGGATATTTGAAATATGAAAACTTTGTGAAATTCCTTGATATGAATCCGTTTGTTCGTGAAATAGAATTGGCAAATCATGGTGAAGCTTTTCTTAATCCTGATTTAGTGAAAATTTTGGAAACTGCTTGTAAAAGGAATATTATTATTACATTTAATAATGGTGTGAATTTTAATAGAGTTTCTGATGCTCAAATGGAAGCATTAGTAAAATATTCAGTTAGGGGTATAACTGTTGCAATTGATGGTGGTAGTAGTGATGTTTATGTGAAGTATAGAAGAGGTGGCAACTTTGATACAGTAATAAGCAACATAAAAAAACTTAATGAGTATAAGAAAAAATACAATAGTGAATTTCCAATTTTGTCATGGCAATATGTTGTTATGGATACGAATGACTCTAAGGAAGAAGTTGATAAAGCAGTTAAGCTTGCGAATGATTTGAATATGGAAATTTTCTTTATAAGGACTTGGAATTTGGATTATAAGCCAAAGGATCCTGATTTTGTGAATAGTATTCTTATTGATGTTAGGGATACGTTTAAGGATTATAAAAATTTAAAGAAAGAACCTATCTGTTCCGTTTGTACCGATTTGTGGGAAGCTCCACAAATAAATTGGGATGGTCGCTTTTTAGCCTGTTGTTGCAATTATTTAAATCCATTTGATATAAATGTCTTTGAAACAGGACTTACAAAATGTCTTAAATCTAAAATGATAAGAAAGACAAAAAAGATGTTAATGGGAGGCAAACCGTATAAAAAGAGTCCTTGTTATAACTGTTGGTTTTATAAAAAGGTTATGATGGAAAAAGATGATTAAAAAAATCCCCTCTGGTTGGAGGGGAATATTTTTATAATTCATCTATTGTAGGAAGGTCATCGCCGTATTCCAATTCCATTTGGTCAAGTTGTTTAAGTTGTCTTTCCAAATCGCGGATTTCAGAATCTTTATACCCATCTTCGGCGGAACTTCCGTCATTATCACTTTGAACGCTTGGCTTACTTAATTTTTCAAAAGTTTCAACTTCGTTTCCTGTCATATCGCTTTTTATTACTTCCTTTATTTCCTTAAAATTACTACCATTAGGAAGTAGGATAGAAATAAACATAGAAGATACTTTTAATATAGGTTTTGATTTTGCATCAATAATCCAATGTGGTCTTTCTTTTTTATTTGGGATAAACCAAAGTATTGCAATGTATGCAACAGCCATTATAAGTATACCACGAATAAGTCCAAAGAAAAATCCCAATGATTTATCAATTCCACCCAAGTTAGTATTATGCAATTTTTTTGTAATACTTTTATTAACGAAGGATAAAAACATTATGAAAACTACGAATACTGATACATAAGCAGACATAGAAGAAAATACATTACTTTCCCCGAAAAGAGAAGCGAATCTAGGTTCTACAAATGGATATAAATATTTTGTTAAAATTGCGGTTAAAATCCAAGCTGCAATTCCAAATGCTTCGGAAATTAAACCACCATTGTATGCAAAAACGGCAGATATGACAACCACTGCTAAAAAAATAAAATCTAAAAATGTAAACAATTATTTTCTCCTTTATATAATATAAATATACTATATTTTAAAGTTTCTATCAAGAATTTATTTTTAACTATTTAATATCTTCTTTTGTAATGAAATTTCCTTGAAGTTTATATTTATAATATTCGCAGTTATAACAAGGACTCTTTTTATACGGTTTGCCTCCCATTAACATCTTCTTTGTCTTTCTTACTATTTTAGATTTAAGACATTTTGTAAGACCTGTTTCAAAGACATTTATATTAAACGGGTATTCATAATTACAAGCACAGCCAAGGAATCTTCCGTCATAATTTATTTGAGGAGAATTCCATATATCAAGACAAGGGCAAAAACGATTTTCATTTGCAAATAGAGCTGTTGTATTATTAAAATCTATGCCTGTTAATTTGGAAATAAGTTCAGGATTTTTAGGTTTATATCCGTATACATAAGTTTTTTTAAATAATATTTCCATATTAAGTTCTTCTGCTGTCTTTATAGCTTTTTTAATTTCATTTTCATCTTCGTTTGTATCCATAACTATGTATTGCCAATATAGTTTTGGAAAGTCTTTGTTGTATTTTTTCTTATATTCGTTAAGTTTTTTTATGTTGTTTATGACGGTGTCAAAATTACCGTTTCTTCTGTATTTAGAGTAGACTTCTTGGCTTGCACCATCTATTGAAATTGAGATATCTTTAACAGAATATTTTACCAAAGCTTCCAATTGCTCATCAGATACTTTGTTAAAATTAACTCCTCCTAATATGTGAATTACGATATTTCTTTTTGTTGCTTCGTATAGGATTTTCACCAAATCAGGATTAAGAAAAGCTTCACCGTGATTGGCTAACTCTATATGACTGACAAAAGGATTCATATCAAGAAATTTCACAAAGTTTTCATACTTTAAATATCCTGCACCAACATTTCCGAAATTAGTTTTTGATTTTCTCATATAGCAATCGCGACAATTAAGGTTGCATATTGAACAAGCGCCTATTTTTACAAAAAAAAGTCTATTTTTACCCCTCCCCAAGAGGTTTAATCTATTAAGAATCTTTCGTATAAACATGGTCTTCTTTTAGTCCCTTTTAATCTAAGTTTAATTTGTCCTTTATAATTTTTTTTGCTGTTTCAAATGTTTGTTCCTTGTCATTTATAGATGTGTCAATGACTATTGCATCATCGGCTTGTTTCATAGGGCTTTCGGCACGTGTGCGGTCGGCTTCATCACGTGCGATGATGGATTCAAGGACCTCCTGATAATTAGCAGTTTCGCCCTGATCCAAATATTGCTTTAAGCGTCTACTTGCACGGGTTTCGGCGGTTGCGGTTATGAAAATTTTTACTGGTGCATTAGGGCAGATGACTGTTCCAATGTCGCGACCTTCTATGATTGCACCACGGGCTGGTGTGCCATCTTCAAGTGGTGGAGGATTAGTTGCAAAGCTTGTTTGATAAATCCTCATAATTTTTCTTAGTGATGGGATTTTTGCAACAGAGGCAACATATTTGTTTGTAAGTTGTGAACGAATTTCTGGATTTTTTGCATAGGTTAAAATTTCGTGTGTATCGGATAGGCGTTGTGCAACATCGGTTGCGAATTGTTCATCAAGTTTATCCATATCCGTTCCCATTTTGATTAGGCAAAGTGTGATTGCACGGTAAAGACTTCCTGTATCAAGACCAGCGAATTTATAATGTTCGCAAAGTTTTTTTGTAAGTGTTCCTTTGCCAGCGCCTGCTGGACCATCAATTGCAATTATATTTTTATTTTCGTTAGGCATAATTTCTCCTTATTGTTTTAAAAAAACACCTACATTTAATGTAGGAGTTAAAAAGTTATACAACTTTTTTATCTTTTTTCTTTTCTTGATAAATTAATAATGGGTCGGTTTCCTTTTCAATAACTTCTTTGTTTATTATTACCTTTGATATGTTTTTTGTTGTTGGCAAATTGAACATAGTTTCAAGGAGTAAGTTTTCAATTATTGAACGAAGTCCACGAGCACCAGTTTTTCTTTTTATTGCCTTGTCTGCGATGGCTTCTAAACTGTCAGGTGTAAATTCAAGTTCAGTATTTTCCATTGCAAAAAGGGTTTTATATTGTTTTGTAAGGGCATTTTTTGGTTCGGTTAGGATTGAACATAATGCCTCTTTATTTAATTCATCAAGGGTTACGATTATTGGCATACGTCCCATCATTTCAGGAATGATACCGAATTTTATTATATCTTCTGGTTCAATCAGAGAGAAAAGTTCAGAGATATTTCTTTCTGTTTTTGATTGGATGTTTGCACCAAAACCGATAGATGTTTTTGTTGTTCGTTTTTCAATAATTTTTTCAATGCCGTCAAATGCACCACCGCATATGAATAAAACATTTGAAGTATCAAATTGGATAAATTCTTGTTGTGGGTGTTTACGACCGCCTTGTGGTGGAACGGAAATTACTGCACCTTCTATTAATTTTAGGAGGGCTTGTTGCACACCTTCACCACTTACATCACGGGTAAGTGAAGGATTATCAGATTTGCGTGAAATTTTATCAATTTCATCAATGTAGACGATACCCTTTTGTGCCTTTTCCACATCGTAATTTGTTGCTTGGAGAAGGCGGACAAGTATGTTTTCAACGTCTTCACCAACATATCCTGCCTCTGTTAAAGTAGTTGCATCGGCGATTGTGAAAGGAACGTCCAAGATTTTTGCAAGTGTGCTTGCGAGTAAGGTTTTACCGCTTCCAGTAGGACCGATTAAAAGAATGTTTGATTTTTGGATTTCAACGTCGTTTTTTATTGCGGAATTATACAATCTTTTATAGTGATTATAAACGGCGACGGATAGAACCTTTTTTGCCTTTCTTTGACCTATAACATAATCGTCAAGGTGTTCAAGCATTTCCTGTGGAGTAGGGGTGTCCTTTGCACCTTCGACAAGGGCCTTTTTGTTTTCTTCCTTTATGATATTGCTACAAAGATTTATGCAAGCATCACATATAAAAACATTTGGACCAGCGATAAGCTTTCCTGCTTCGTGTTGACTTTTTCCACAAAATGAACAGTATTTAATGCTTTTTGTATCTTCTGCCATAATTTATCCTTTTTATTTATTTGTTGCATTATACAATGCTTGTTGTTGTTTTTCAAATGTTATTTTTCTTCGGTTGGAATAGGGGTGAAATCCAGATTATTAAGCATTTTACCTAGTCCTTCAATTTTCTTTAATTGTTCAATTATATTCCAATTTTCGGTATTTTCTTTTGTTGCGCTTTCTATGTCTGTAAATATTGCTGAATTTAGGAATTTTTGCTTAATATTTTTTATATCTTCATCATTCCAAGTTGTAGGAGTATAGTTTTGAACTGTGTATGTTAATTCTTTATTTTCTATATCCAATTTGAAATCACAATCGTAATTAGCATTTTCAAGTTTTGTAAGAATAGTTCTTATTTTGTTAATAGCTGTTTTTACATCGTCATCAGAAGATGTTTCAGTTATTTCTGGGATGCCTGTGATTTCTATTTTTGGGTCTTTTGTTTTGCCTGCAATAGTGTTTAAATCTGTTTCTATTAAATTGAAACTATTTGTGTAGGATTTTGCAACAGTAATTTTCTTTGCAGAAAGAATATTATCTAATGCAGTGGAAATTTTGTCTGTAAATCCTTTGATTTTTGCTGTAAATTCATCTTCTTTGTAATCTTTACATGAATTTAGAAGTTCATTTATTTTTTCCTTTTGTGAGGTATAAACAGGTTTATTATTTTTCTTATCAACTGCATTCTTGATTGAGTTGATTATACCTTCGCCTTTTACATTATCGGCCCATTCTTCGCCCATTATAGCACTTGCTTGATTGATAGAGTAGTCAAATAATCCCTTTAACAAACCCTTTTTTGCGATTTCGCGTTCAAGGTTGGATTGTTTATTTTTAATTTCAAAGGAGGTATCTTGCATTTCGGTTCTGAATTTTGAACCGCAGGAAGTTTCACCGTCGGTTATAAATGTGTTTGCAAGAACTACTATTTCACGTGGATAGGTGGAAGTTTTTAAATCCCAATCCAAGTCAAGGAATCTTCCAACTTTTCCAGAGATGTTCCAGTTTGCATTTCCAATGTTTGCAAATTGTGTTGCGACACTTGAAGATAATTTTTTGTTTGCACCTGTGCCAGCTTTACCAGAAACGGCATTTGATTTTTCATTGAAGAATAGGGCATCATCATTTGAGTCCCAGCCATCAATACTTATTTTTTCATAGTTATCAATTATGGCTTGTTTACCGCATCTTTTTTCTATACCCTTATCAATGTCATTTAGTTTTTTTGTATCAAAAAAGCCAGTTATTCCAGCATTATTTTTTTCTGATAATATGTAAGTAAAGCATTCTTGTGCGGCATTAAATTTTGCCTTTGCAAAGTTGCAAGTTTTGCGTTCTCTTTTTGCCTGATCAGAATAAAGAGGCCAAAGTCCAGATACCAATTCCTCCGCAAAATTGGAGCAGAATTTATCAAGGTCGTTGCCATAACATTGTGTACCGTTGACATCTATGATTACAGGAATTTCCCCCTTTTCATTTTCTTTGCTTAAAAGAGGTATACCAAAGTTCATATTCATTGCAACCTTTATCGCACTTGTGCAGGTGGTGTTTTTGCAATATAAATCCAATGCGTCGGAGTATGCAGAGGCACAAAGTCGTTTTGCGATGACGTTGTCGGTTGTTGCTGGTTTTCCACAAGCCATTTCGCTTGATTGATTTTGTGTTGAGGAAGAAGTTGTTGTTATTACAGTTGTGCTTGATGGAGCATAGGTTCCAGTTGCTGTATTATATGTTCCAGAAACGTTTGTTTTTGTGGTTGTGACGGCACGTTTTCTTGTTGCACTTACAGATCGTTTTGGTGCAGAAAAGCCCGCTGTATTAAACATAATACAGGTTGAAAGGAATGAAAATGTTATAAAAATTTTCCTCATACCTTAAAGTATAGCATAAAATTAGGCTTATGTAAAATAGTTTTTAGAAATTATTGATTTCTTTTAGGGCAAGTTTGATAAGGTCGTTCATATCAATATTTGGATTTTGGCTGACAATTTTCATTACGGTTTCAAAGCTTTGTGAACGAGTGAATCCTAGGTTTGAAAGGGCGGAGATTGCGTCCTCTGTAATATTATTTTGCTTTGTGGTTTTTGTTATTTCATTAAGCTCAATATTGATACCAACTTTTGTGATTTTATCCTTTAATTCAGTGATTATACGTTCGGCAGTTTTTTTACCAATGCCGTTTGCAGAGGCGAAGCTTTTTGAATCGCCTGATAAAATAGCAGTTGAAATTTGTTGAGGTGTAAGGGCGGAAAGTATGGAAAGGCTTGCCTTTGGTCCGATACCTTGTACTGTGGTAAGGAGGTTGAAAAATTCTTGTTCGGTTTGTGTGGTAAAGCCGTAAAGTGTGATTGAGTCCTCTCTTACAACGGTTTCAATGAAAAGAGTTTTTGTTTCGCCGATCCGTAGTGTAGATATAGTTTTTTGGGAGGTGATTACACCATATCCTACCCCAGCAACATCAATGATTATGTGGGAGTCAAAAATTGTATCAATTATACCTTTTAATTTTGCTATCATTTTTTGTTCTTTATTATTCACTCCATTCACAGAATTTAAACATTAAATTTAATGAAGTGTTTTGATTATTGTTATTATTAATGTCATATAACTTTATTATATCTTTTTTTCGTTGGTTGCAATTTGTGGTATTACCCATAGCAGTTATATATATAGTTTTTTGAATTGTTTCATAAATGTTATTTATTATATGTTCATTGTCAGGACAGGTCATATTACTATTTTTAATAGATTTCATTATATTTATAATTGGGTCAATGTTAAACTGACTTCTGGTTATTTTATGATTACCAAGTGAACCATTTACGTTTGTTTCTCTACCACATCTACCGCTTCTGTAATTAGTACCATCACAACAATAATTTTTCAATTTGTTTATTTCTATTATTAAATCTGTATATACTTTTGTAATTTCAATTTCGTCCTGTATATTAGAACATTCTCTGTTTCCAATCTCTAATATCTTATTAAGATTTTCATTTAAAGCTTCTTTCATTTTTGCTTTTATTGAAGATAATTTTGCATTATCAACAGTAATGTTATCAGGGCAAGTGAAGTTGTTAATCGCGTTTTCTTTGCTTGCAAGTTGACATTCTTTTATTTGCTCCTCAAGAGTTTTACCATTTTTGTTTTTGTATGTAGGTTTGGTGTTTTCTCCAATATACCAATCATCATAATCTTTTGCTTCATTAGTACATTTGAAATTACAGTTAAGATTTTCTATTCCAGGGTATTTATTCATTATATTATTTTTTATATATTTATCTATTGGTCCGACATCTTTTTCCATATTTTCGTTTAATAGTTTAATTTTGTTTTCTAAACATTTGTTCCATCTTTCCTTTTCTGCTATGGAATTGATTTGAAACATTTGATTAAGTGTTTTTGAGGCATTTAGTTTACCTTCTTTTTCATCAGTTCCACATGTAATAGATGCTCCACTTATATTTAATGACTTGTAGTCTGCAATTCTGTTTCTTATAACATCTATTTGTCCGAATATTTTACATTCCAGTTTGTTTTGTTCGTGAAGTAAATCTGTTATCCTTTTATAGTTATCATCTAGTTTTTTATCTAACTTTTTCTTGTCTTCTTCTAATTTATTTTTCAAATCGGTTAACTTATCTATATTTTGTTTGGTATTTTCAATATCAGCTTTTATTTCTTCAATTGTTTTAGCAACCTTGTTAGTTTCAGCATTACTGTTAGTAGGGTGTTGAGATTTGCCTTCTATGAGTTTATCAAGAGCATTATTTAATTTTGTATTTGTATTAGAGTCGTTGAAGTTTGTATCATTAATTTGATTAACTTTTACAGCAGGTGTTTTTGTTTTTCCAAGTTCGTTTATAAGATTTGCTTCTTCTTTTTTAAGTCTAAGAAGTTCAGCTAATTGTCTATCCTTTTCTGCCTGTTCTTTATTTTTTAATTCATCTCTGATAGTCTTTATATTATAATCTGTTATTTTGGTTTCGGAGGTATCTTTTCCTTCGTTTTGGTTATATAACTTTTCTAAGTCCTCAACAGTTATATTTGGATTTTTCTTTAATAAGTCGTTTATTACGTTATCAACATACTTTTGTGCGGCATCATTTGCATTGTTTGTTTTGTCAGTCATATAATCGTTAATATCTTTGTCAGTGTGAGGTTTTAATTTATTCTTTAAATCTTCTACAATTTGAGGATTTTCTTTGCGGAGATTTTTCTCTTTTTCTATTTCCTTTGCTAAATCATTACTTAGTTTTTGTTTAAGTGTATTTATTGCTGCGTTTCTGGCTGTTTTATCATCCTCGTCTTGTTTTATAAGTTTTTTTATTTCTTCTGATAATTTATTAACTGAGGTTATTAAAGGTGGTAGAGCATCTAGGGCGTCATAGAAATTTTTGATTTGTTGGAATTGGTTGACGGTTGTTCCTTTTAATGTTGAAAAATCTGTTATTGCTACCACGGATTTATAAAATGTTTTATATTTTGAATTATTTTTATCACAGATACAGTTGTATGTTTCGCCAATTGTTTTTGAACCACAGGTTGCATTTTCAAATGGTTTATCTTTTATTAAATTTATGTTTTCTTTTTGCTTAGTATTGCAGAGGTTTGTTTCTATATATCCTGTGAAATTAGTTTTTATATTGTTTAAAGATTTTTCGGTTGTTTTTGTATCAATTTTTATATCAAGGTTTGTTTTTGATGTAGGTTTAGTTTGTGCAAAGATAGGACTTGCAAACAATATGAATAATAATGTTAAAAGAAATTTCTTCATAAATAAAAGTATATCATAAATTAAGGGGTGGGTCAAGTTAGATTTGAAGTTAAAAAAAAGCTCCCCGTTTTGGGGGAGGCTTTGTTTTGTTATTCTTCGGTTTCAGATTCTGTCTCTGTTTCAGTTTCCGTCTCCGTCTCTGTTTCGGTTTCTGTCTCCGTCTCAGTTTCAGTTTCAGTTTCCGTCTCTGTTTCAGTTTCAGTTTCCGTCTCTGTTTCGTTTACATCTGGTTTTGCCTTAGTAGTTTTTTTATTTTGAGCTTTTTCTGCTTTTTCTGCATCGGTCTTGTTAGGTATCATTCCTCTTCCTTTTACTGCGTCAACTCTATCTTCACCCATGATTACACTTGCTTGGTCAAGTCCCCAATCAAATGTTCCCTTTAAGATACCCTTTTCTTGGACGGCTTTTTCTAAGCTTGAAGATGTTTGTGATAGAGCAAAGTTTGTATCGTAAAGTTCGGTATATCTTTCTGGACCGCACATTACGTTTCCTTGTGATTTTAAGGAGTTCACAAGTTGAACAAGTTCGCGTGGATATTCGTCAGTGTTGCTTGAAAAATTAAGGTCAGCAAATCTTCCAATTCGTGCAGAGATGTTTGTCCAGCTCATCTTTCCAACCTTTGAGAATATGCTTTGTAAATCATCGCCAGTTGCAGATGCAGGAGCATCTTCACCAGTTAATTGAGTGTAGTATTTTTTAACTTCATTAGTTGAGCATGCATCAGTTCCCCTTGTCTTTTTTGTTTCTGTATTTTTATCGGCAAGAAGTTCTCTATAACATGCTTCGGCAGCAAGAGAACGAGCAAGTGCGACATTACAATTTTCTTCGTTAAGATTTGCAACTGAGTCATAGGAGTTCCAAAGTTTATTGACTGCGGTTTCAAGGAAGTTTGCGCAGTAGGTCTCTCTGTAAGCCGTTGGAATAGAAATATCGGTTGTACTGTCTAACATGTCATCTTTGAAACTGAGGCTTGCATAAGTTTCGGTTGCGTTTTTACATTTATTGGCACCCTTGCATTGTTTCTTTAATGCTTGGACTACAAGGTTGGTGCATTCACGTTCTGCTTGTTTATCAGTAATAGGAGCAATGTTTATTTTTCCAGTCGTTTTGTCTGTATATGGTGTTTTTTCAGATGTTGTATCGGCAATAGTTGCGCTGATTGATGTAGTAGTTCCGCTTACATTTACATTTGTTGCGGCACGACTGCCTACTACAACTCTTGTCCCAGCTCTGTTTGTTTTACGAGCAGCATTTGTGTTTGTGCCAAGTATGGTTAAGATTGCGGCTAAAACAACTGTTTTTTTTCTCATTTTATTCTCCTATTTTTTAACATTTCCCTTAACTTGTAAGTCTTTCTTTTCTTGTTTTCCTACTGTTTCTGATAATACGCTAGCAGGTAGATTCAAATTCTTATCAAAATCTATGGTTTCGTAATCGTATTTATCACCAATAGAGTTATATGTTGTTTTTACAATTCGGAAGTAATCGTTTTCTTTGTCCCCATCCTTCATAGTAAATGTAAATAGAATGTAGGATATTGTTTTTGTATCAGGTGATATATTTTTCTCAATTTCTTTTTTATCAAAATTGTTTATAGTTCCAAGTGGTATTGTTTTTGTATTGTCAGCCTTTACATCTTCATCCTTTATTCCGCCTATTATACCTTCACGTTTTACTTGGTTTATTCTGTTTTCACCAAGGAATACAGCAGCTTGGTTTCCAGCCCATTCGGAAGCACCAGCAATTGCACCCTTGTCATCAATCATACGTTGAAGTGAGGATTTTTCATCAATGATTTGGATATCTTCGTTGTGCATTGAAACTGCATATTCTTGTCCGCACATTGCGGATACTTGATTTAGGTAGGTGTTGTTTATAACGGTAATTTCTCTTTCCCATGTATCAGTTTTATCGGTTATTTTTCCATCAAGGAGTTTTCCGAATAAATCTACACCATTGGCAACAGAACTTTTTCCAGCATTTATATATAAAGATGGTATATTTATTGGAAAGTTTATTCCAGCAGGTATTTCACCAAAAAGTTTTTGATATTGGCTGTTGATACCACTTAATCCACAAGTGTTTTCTAGGTTTGATTTTATAGCTTTGGTTGCACCAAAAGCCTTTCCTGTTGAAAGAACGAGGGCAAAGCATTCTGATGAAGAGTTTGCGATGGCACGAGCACGTTTACAAGCAATGGAGTTTGGTCCAGTTGTGTCGTAGTCTGTGGCTATACTTTTCAATAAATCTTCGGTATAGGCATAGCATACTTCATCATAGTTGTATGTGTTTCCGTTTGTATATACTTTTAACATACTTGTATCAAATAAAGCGTAGAGTTCGGCTGCATCATAACATTTGTATTCATCGTTATTGTCGCCACCCTTTCCATTATGGAGATAAGATTCCCTACATTGCCCTTGGACTGCCTTTATAAGAACGTTTCCACATTCTTTTTTAAGGGCGGTTCCTACGGGTGAGGTTTTTTGTATACATTTTGTTTTGTCGTCTGGATTTACAATGTAATCGCTATCTTCACATATACAATAATTATCAGGTCCCTTTGTTTGTCCCGCAGGGCAAGTAAAAGCTGATAAAGTAGTGTTTTGATTTGGTCCAATACAATTTGGATCACCAGGGTTGGAGCAAGTTTTTTTTGCACCAGAGGTGATAAGTCCAACGGATTTTTTGCTTGTGGATTTGATTTGAGCGCTTTTTACCGATCTTGTTGTTCGTTGAGAATAAGTATTATTAGGTAAAGAGAATATACCCAAGGCTAATAATATATTTGTAATATAGTATTTCATTTTTCCTCAACTTCTTTTTTACTTTTTAATAGTATATCATTTTTTTTGACTTTAATCAAATAAAATAATTATTTTTCTTATTTTAGAATAAAAACTTGAAAATTTATAAAAATAGAAGTAAATATATAGTATTTAATAATTAGATATAGGAGTTTATTATGGTTGGTAAAATTTTAATGCCTAAGGCAACTGCGGTTTGGTTGATTGATAATACTGCACTTACTTTTGAACAAATTGCAGATTTTTGTGGTATGCATACATTGGAAGTTCAAGCTTTGGCAGACAGAGAAAGCTCTGATTATATTGTTGGGTTAAGTCCTGTTTTAAATGGTATGCTTTCAAAAGAAGATATTGCAAAGTGTGAGGCGAATCCAAAAGAAAGGCTTGTTTTGAATAAACATTCTGAAGAATTTATTAAGAAAAGTCATGATGTAAAGTCAAGATATACTCCTATGGCTCATAGGCAAAATAGACCAGATGCGATTTTATGGCTTGTGAAAAATCATCCAGAAATTTCGGATGCTCAAATTTGTAAGCTTGTAAGAACAACAAAGGCTACAGTAGAATCTATTCGTGAAAGAACCCATAAAAATATGGCTGAAATCACGCCAAGAAGTCCTGTGCTTTTAGGAATTTGTTCCGAATTTGATTTAAGAAAAGCTATTGATGATGCCGAAAAAAAGGCGGTTGCCGCTGAAAAGAAGGCTGTTAAAATGGCAAAAAAGGCGAAAAAGGAAGATTAATTTCTTTCTTTTTTTTGTTAAAATAAATTGACTTTTGTCATGAATTAAATTATATATTTCTTGACTGTTGATTTTTAACCTTAAAATATGAGGTAGGTTGTGTTCTTTAAAAAAAAATCTGTGAATGAGTTTGAAAAAAGTGAAGTAAAAGAAAATCAGGTTGATAATCATATTAATAATGATGATCTTGCGTCTGATTTTTTGTTATCTAGTCTTTCTGAAAATTTAAAAAAGCTTATTAAAAAGGCTAAAAGCTCTGGAAGTGTGTCTAAGGCTATGGTTGAAAAGGCCGCAGAAATGGACGGGCTTGATGTAGAAGAAATTGATGATGCTTTGGTCCTTATTTCTGAAATTGGTGTTAATGTAAAGGAAGAATATGATGAAGGGGAAGAACTTTCCCTTGGCGAAGATGATATGTCTGATAATGAGCTTGATTTAGATGATGACGATGATATTGAAGAAGAAAGTGATAGTCTTTATGGTGTTAGCAAATCTAAAATAGAAAATAGCACTGCGTTAAAGGAGTTTTTATCTACTCATCAAGAAGATGACGATTTTCAAGGTGTTGATAGCAGGAGTAGTGATCCTGTTCGTAATTATTTAAGGGCTATGGGTAGTATTGAGCTTTTCTCCCGAGCAGGTGAAATTGCGATTGCTAAACGTATTGAGGCAGGTCGTAAACTTATGATTGAAGGGCTTTGTGATAGTCCTATGACAGTTAAAAAAATCATTGGTTGGTATAATGATTTAGTAAAGGGTGAAATGCAACTTCGCGATATTGTTAATCTTGATTTAATGTATGGCGATATTTATATGGATAAAGATTTTCCAGAAGAAGTAATTGAGGAAGAAGAAAATTCCGATGTTTCTGTTGATGGCGATGATGAAGGATTAGATGATGGTGAATTTTATGAGGATACATCTTCTGTTTCTGTGGCTGCGATGGAAGATGCTTTGATGGATACAGTTGTTGATACCTTTGAAAATATAAAGAAAATTTATGCAAAAATTGAAAAGTTAGAAGCTAAAAAAGGCGAACTTAAAGGTAAAGCAGAAATTGCTTCCTTTAATGAGAAGTATTCAAAACTTTATTTTGAACTTGTTTCTTATATGGCTACAATAAAGCTTAATGATGTAAAGATTGCGGAAGTTATGGACGAGATGGTTGATAAGAATCGTAAGCTTTTATCATTAGAAGGAAAGCTTTTAAGATTGGCTGAAAATTCAAGAATTAAGCGTGAAGATTTCCTTGAAAAGTATTCTGAAACTGGGCTTACCGATGCTTGGATTAAAAAGATTTCAAAAATTTCAGCAAAGGATTGGAAAAGATTTACAACCGTTCATATTGATGAAATTTATCGTATAAAGGAAGAAATGGAAAAGATTTCCGCAGAAACTGGGCTTCCTATTAATGAATATAAAACTGTTGTTGAAGTTGTTCGTAAGGGTGAGAAAGAAGAATCTCGTGCTAAAAAAGAAATGATTGAGGCAAATCTTCGTTTAGTTATTTCTATTGCGAAAAAGTATACGAATCGTGGACTTCAATTCTTGGATTTGGTGCAAGAGGGAAATATTGGTCTTATGAAAGCGGTTGATAAGTTTGAGTATAGACGCGGATACAAGTTTTCAACTTATGCGACTTGGTGGATAAGGCAAGCTATTACTCGTTCTATTGCGGATCAGGCAAGAACTATACGTATCCCTGTGCATATGATTGAAACTATTACCAAACTTAAAAAGACTTCTCGTCTTATGATGCAAGATATGGGAAGGGAACCTACACCAGAAGAGCTTGCAAAAAAAATTGGTATGCCTATGGAAAAGGTCAGAAAGGTTCTTCGTATTGCAAAGTCGCCTATTTCTTTGGAAACTACTGTTGGTGATGATGAGGATACTTCATTTAGAGATTTTATTGAAGATAAGAATGTGGTGAAACCGCTGGATGCAGTGGTCAATAGTAATCTTCGTGAAATTACATCACAGGTGCTTTCAACACTTACCCCAAGGGAGGAACGTGTTCTTCGTATGCGTTTCGGTATTGGTATGAATTCAGATCATACGTTGGAGGAGGTTGGAAAGCAATTCTCGGTTACTCGTGAACGTATAAGACAGATTGAGGCGAAGGCCCTTCGTAAATTGAAGCATCCAACAAGGGCGAAAAAGCTTAAAACCTTTATTGAATAGAAAGTCCCTCCGAGTGAGGGATTTTTTATTGGAGGGGTTAAAAAAATATTTTTGCGTAAATCTATTAACTTTCTATAACTTATTGAATTTACAGGTGTTTTACCCCCCCCGTAGGTATTTTTTTCTTGTTAAATTCCTCATTTTATGCTATTATTATATATGTTTAATCTTTAAAGGAGGAAATAAATGAAAAGTAAAATTTTAATGTGTTTAATTTTGGCATCTTGCTCAACTATGTTTGCGAAGGGGAATAAAGCCAAGGATGTATATACTGATATTGTAAAGTCTACGGAAATAAAAGATGATATTTTAATTAAAAAAGATGATGTATATGTTTGTGATTACAGATATGATAAGGATGCCGAGGAAAAAAAGTATTTCAAGTTTTGTGATAAAGACGGGAAACCTTTGAAAGATGTTGTGGAATTTGGAAATAATAAATATTCGCTTATTGATGGGGTTATTTCTGTTATTACAAAGAACGATTCAAATGGTAAGCTTAAAGAATTAAGTATGGCACAGGATGCTGATGTATCTGGTTATATTGTCAGAGAATTTATGAACTATGAAGATGAAAAAAAATTAACGGGTAAATATTATTCTGAGGATTTGCGATCTCAAATACATAAAGATTATTGTCCCGATGGAAAGATCAGTCAGGAAGCTATTGTTGGTTCCTATGATATATATGTGAATATTTATAATGAAGTAAAAAAAGATGGTGTTAAATTAAATACTCCACTTATTAAGGAAACAGTAAAGTCTTCTAAAATAATAGATAATCAAGGTGGGCATTTTATAAATGGTGAGAAAGTGCTTGATGGTCATTTTGAAATTTCAATGTGTGGAAATCCAACTATGTCATATACTATTAAAAACGGAAAGTATGATGGGGATTATGTCGTTAATAATTCTCATCACTCTGAGATAAGAAAATATGAAAATGGAAAATTGCTATCATTAGTGGAAAATTTAAAAAATGAAGTGCATATGAGTGGTGATGATTGTGATTTTACATATAATAAATATGAAAAAATAAAAGATGGAGATGAGTATTTACATAAATATTACCTTGATGATAAATTGGTTTATGAAGGAGATTGGGGCTTTTAAGTTTATCCTCCCGCTGGGAGGATTTTTTATTGTGTAAAATGTCTTTCTATGTTATAATTGCATATATTTTTTAAGGAGTATTTGTATGAAAAAAATATTTTTGATTGGGTTTGTTTTATCGGCTTGTTCTGTTTTTTCTGGTAATGATGAATTAAAAACTGTAATTGCAAAAAATGATGATGGGATTGTTTCTCATATAACAAAAAAAGATAAGAATGGTAATGTAAAATATAGGTATGATTACAAAGATAATATAGTAATTGAGGAAAACTTCTTTGATAATGGAAAGGCGGAAAGAGTTTATTATTTACAATCTTTTGATGGAAGTGAAAATGCCTTTTTAAAAGCAAGTGCGGATTATACCTTTGGTGATATTGCTGGATTTAAAGTTCATAATTATAAGAATAACGAGCTAACTTTTTATAATGCGTATAAAGATGGGGAAAAGTGTGAGCTGGTTTTAAAAGGTGATGATACCTATTATATAGGCGATGAAAAGCAAACAGACGGGCATTTTGTTGTTTATGGTGCGGATGATAAAAAAATATTGGAGTTTACTCTTTTGGATGGAAAATATGATGGTGAGTTTTATCAAGTTCTTTTTAGTTTTTCAAATAATCCAAATGATGTTAAATTTGAAAAAAAAGATATGTCTTACTACACAAAAAAAGAACATTGGAATGAGTATTATTTTGATTTGTTAAGTGCCAAAGACAAAGCCTATAATGTAAAGATAGTGTCTGATGCTGTTTTTAAAAATGGAGAATTAGATAAGCAGACGGCTTATCTTGTTGGTGGAAAGTGGCATTTAAGAATTATTGCTACTGGAAGTTGGGGGACTCAACTTGACTATGTGGATATGGGACCTTTCTTTTATCCTGTATCGGAGGAGCATAAGATTATTACCTTTGATAGATTTGAAATGAATTGTTCCAAAGCAAATGATGTGTGCAATATTAAATATTATTTGGATGATATACCTGTTTCCCAAATTAAGGATATCTATGGAAGAGGGGTGTATGGTTCGCCATTTACCTTTGTAAAACATCTTTATTCTAATCAATAAATTATTCTTATAAAAGTTATTGACATTTATTTTATTTTGTTTATAATTTTAAAAAAAACAAGATAATTTAGGAGTTAAAATGCATAGAATTTTATCAGTAGATGAAAAAAGATTTGTTTGTGAAATGGTAAGAGATGAGCTCGCTTTGGGTAAATCTCTTCCTTCTATACTTAAAGAAATAAATGATACTATGGGTATTAAGAAAAACGAAGTTTATAAGTGGAATAAGGATTTTAATATGATTTTCAAAAATAATCGTATTTCTGAGGAAGATAAAATTCTTATATGTGAAATTGTTTCTGAAAGAGTTCTTTTCGGAATAAGTTTAGGTCTTGCAGTTAGAGAAGTTGCAGAGCATTTTAATATTGAAAAGCATGCTATTTACAAATGGAACAGAAAGTTTAATGTTTTTGATACTCAGGTCATACTTGATGATGAAAAAAAGATAGAAGCTTGTAAGAAAGTTGAGGAAGACAGGTTGTCTTATGGTGATGTGGCTGTTTCTGTTAAAAGTAATGCCTTTAAATTAGGTGTTGACCCTCATACTGTTTATAATTGGAATAGGAAATTTAAGGTTTTTAAGGCAAGAGATTATGGACTTAGGACTACAATGTATTCTGATGAATTTATTTCTTCGGTTTTAAGGGATGTTGTTGCAGTTGGTGGTGGTGAAAAAAATGTTAAAAAGATAGCGGAAAAATATTCTATTTCTACTACAACTGTTTATACATGGCGAAGAGAAAAAATGAATTTATTAAAGGATAATCAAAGATAATTTCTTGGTCGTTTTTTGAATTTTTGGAAAATGTCTTCTTTTAAAAGAGGGCATTTTTTTACTTTTATGTTTTTGACTTGAAAAATTTCTTACTTTGATTTATATTTCTATTACTTAACAAAATTAAAAGGAGTTTTTTATGAGACGTGTTGTTATTACAGGTTTAGGAATTGTAAGTCCTCTTGGTCGTGGTTTGAAATATAACTGGGAAGAGGGACTTTTGAAATCAAAAAGTGGTATTAAAAAGATACCTTACTTTGATACAGAAAATTTTGCAGTTAAAATTGCTGGTATCGTTCCACATGGAAAGGGTGAAGGCGAATTTGATGCAGAATCTGTTATACCTTTTAAGGATATAAAGAAAATGGATTTATTTATTCAATATGCAATGGCTGCGGCAACTGATGCTGTGGAAGATGCAAATTGGAAACCAGAAAGCGAAGAAGAAAAAGAAAGAACTGGTGTTATGATTGGTTCTGGTATTGGTGGACTTGGAACTATATATGAAACATCTAAATTTATGGTAGAAAGAAATACATCAAAAATTTCACCTTTCTTTATTCCTTCATCACTTATAAATCTTGCATCAGGTCAAGTTTCAATTAAGTATGGTTTCAAAGGTCCAAATCATGCGTGTGTGACTGCATGTGCTTCTGGAACTCATGCAATTGGTGATGCAGCAAGAATTATTGCTTTGGGTGATGCTGATGTTATGGTTGCTGGTGGTGCAGAGGCTGCTGTAAATCCTATTGGTGTTGCTGGATTTAGTTCGGCAAAGGCTTTGTGCTCTACATATAATGATGAACCAGAAAAGGCTAGTCGTCCTTGGGATAAAAACCGTGGTGGCTTTGTTATGAGTGAAGGTTCAGGTGTTCTTGTATTAGAAGAGTATGAACATGCAAAAGCTCGTGGTGCAAAAATTTATGCCGAAGTCATAGGTTATGGAATGAGTGGTGATGCTTATCATATGACTGCTCCTGCAAGTGATGGTAATGGTGGTGAACGTGCTATGCGTGCAGCACTTAAAAGTGCAAATATTAAACCAGAAGATGTTGATTATATTAATGCTCATGGAACTGCAACAATGGGTGATATGTTGGAATTTGGTGCGGTTAAAAGAGTATTTGAAAATTGTTTAGATAAAGTTTCTATGTCATCAACAAAATCTTGTGTTGGACATTTGCTTGGTGCCGCTGGTGCTGTGGAAGCAATATTCTGTACACTTGCAATAAGAGATCAAATTGTTCCTCCTACAATCAATCTTGATGATCCAGAGGAAGAAACAAAGTGTATGGATTTGGTTCCTCATGTTGCAAAGAAAAGAAAAGTTGATATAGCTCTTTCAAATTCGTTTGGATTTGGTGGAACTAATGCAACGGTGATTTTGAAAAAAATTTAAGATATAAAAGCCGTCCTTTGGGGCGGTTTTTTTTGAGGGTCAAATGGTAATAGTTCAGACAAGTTATTTTGCGAATTTAAAGAATGTTGAAAATCCTGTATCGGTTGCGGGAAAGTGTCCTGACTTTTATAAAGGAAGACCAGAGTATAAAAAGTTGGCTCCGAAATATGATTGGTGGAAAAAGTGGCATGATGAAAAATTATCAAATGAATGGTATATAGAGCAGTATAGGAAAACTGTTTTAGAAAAGCTTAATCCATCACAAACACTTTCGGAATTATTATCTATTTATCCAAATGCAAATGTTATTACTCTTCTTTGTTGGGAAAGGGCTGGGCTTTTTTGCCATAGGCATTTAATATCCCAATGGTTAGCTGATAATATTAATGGGTTGATGGTTAAAGAGTTGTAATTTATTCTTCTTTTTTATTTTTAATACTGTAAGGGCAACCGCAATAATTTTGTTCATATATATTATTTTCTTTTATGATTTCGTGGGTGCGTTCTTGCAAACCTTGTTTTCTCCAATTTATATCAAGATATGGTATGTGTATCATATTTGATACATTTGTTCCTATGTGGGAAACTTGTTCCAAGCTTTTCCATCGGGAGACGGCAAGTGTTGATGTGAAGTAATCAAAATTGTTGTCCCTTGCATAAATTGCTGTTTTAGTTAATCGTAATGAAAAACAGGCGGAGCATCTTGCACCACGTTCTGGACAATTCTCCAAGCCCTTTGTAGCATTTAAATATTCGGTTGGGTTATAGTCTGTATCAATAAAGGGAATGTTGTAAAGGTTGGCAATTCTTATTACTTCGGATTTCCTTTTTTCATATTCTTCCTGTGGAAAAATATTTGGATTATAAAAAAATAGGGTTGCATCTATATTATTTTTTGCAATGAACTCCACAACTCCACAACAACAAGGGGCGCAACATACAAGAATTAAAATTTTACCATTTATATTTAAAATATCGCTACTTAACATTTGACAGTTTCCTTTTTATGAAATATATTTTAGCTTAGTATATTTGTAAAGGAAAAATTTTATGAAAAAAATATTGTTGTTGGGGGGATTTATTTTTGCATCACTTCCTGTATTTGCGAACAATTTTACTATTTATGAAGATAAATATCATTCTGTTGTAGTTGATGGATATTTAGCAGGGTATACCGTGTATAACGACAAATCTACTGATGGGCAAAATAAAATTGATTTTGCTGGGTATGGTGAGATACATTTTACTGCGGAAAAAAAGGTTAATGCCAACAATGTATTTGGTGCTTATGTTGAATTGGAAACAAATCCTTATCATACACATAAGGATAGAGTTTTTGAGGAAACTTATATATATGGTGAGGGAAATTACGGTAGGTTTGAATTAGGACGGGCAAAAAATATTTCAAGGAAAATGCATATATCTGCTCCTGATGTTGGGCTTCTTGATATAGATGGATCTTATAGTTTGGATTATCTTTCAACGCCAGATGATTTTGTGTTTATAAGTTCCACAGCAATAAATACAGATAGAGAATCTAATAAGATTAACTATGTTTCACCAAAATATTATGGTTTCCAAATTGCGGGAAGCTATATTGCTGGGGCAAGTGATTTAAACGGTGACAACAGTTTGGATTATGATAAGTTTAAACGTGGTTATACAATTGGTTTAAAATATTCTTATGAAGATTTTGGATTAACTGCTGCTGTTGCAAGGTTTGATGATACTAATATGCCAATATCACAAACGGATAAAAGAAATGAGTATTCTGTTGGTGCAAAGTATTATTTAAGAGGTTTTCAAATTTCCGCATCATATAAAAAGATTGATGAGGCAAATATTGTTGGTGCAAAAACTCAGGATGGGTATGCTCTTAATTATGGACTTGCGTATGAGTTTGGACCTGTTGAGTTTTCTCTTTCACATCATAAATCAAATGTTGAAGGAATTTTGGATGCCCAATACAATGATGTGCTTGATTTAACTATATTATCTGGAAATTATAATGTATATAAAGGCGTGGATTTTGCAACATCAATTGGAAGAATTTCTTATGATGCACACAAAGAAAATTCGTCAACAGGGCTTCTTGCTGCGGTTGGGTTTATGATTACTTTTTAAAATTTATTGAACTTAAACATTATTTTTCTTGCAAATTCATATTTTTAAATATAATCTTAATAATTAGGAAAGAAAATTTTTATAAAAAAGTTGGAGAGTTTAATGAAAATATCTAAATTATCAATAGCAGTTATTGCGTTATCTGTGCTATTATTTTCTGGAAAAACCTTTGCTGATTGGGATGTAGAGGAATTTGGTGATGAGTATATGGAGGATGATACTCCTGTATGGCCTATGCCTTATACTGATGCAAATACGGATATTGATGTGTTAGCAGATAGTCCTGTTTATGCAAAAGAAGATGAAAATAAAGAGCCTGAGTATGGTTGGACTGGTGGACCTGATTATACACCACCTCTTGGAAATCCTCCTGTAACACAGAATATTATTCCGCCAGCAGATTCTCATATGCCTCTTGCTAATAAAGATTTAGTGGTTGATGATGGTGTTAGAGTTTTATCCGCTTCTATGCCTCCTGGATACCCACTTATTGAATACTATGAAACAAAAGAAGTTGTTATGGAAGACGAAACGAATCAAATTATTCAAGATTCTGTTCGTGATTGGATTGCAAAAGAGGGACAAACTCTTCGTGAAGTTTTGGAACAATGGTCTAATATTGAGGGATGGGAGCTTGTATGGAATACAAAGCGTGAGTATCCTTTGAAAGCATCAGCGATATTTAGGGGAAGATTTAAAGATGTTTCTGCTGCTATTATTAGAACATTTTCAAGAGCAACACCTCAGCCTTTGGCTAAGTATTATTTAGGAAATAGGGTGTTAGTTATAAAAACTTTGGAGGAAAATGATGGTTAGTAAAAAAGTTCTTGTTTCATTATTGGTTACAGCTAATGTCTTAACAGGTTGTATGCAAGATATATATAATAAAGATATGGCTGATGCTGTAAAGAATCAAGTATCTTCTGATTTTGATGAAACACAAGATGCTCTTGATAGGGCAAAAGTTCCAGGAAGACCAATTACGAAAGATATTATATCAGTAAGTGATGATGTTTGGCTTGGCGAATCAAGTTTGATAGCAGAACATAATGATCCATTACCAAAAAGATTTGAAGGTGATGAAGGAATTACTTTGATGACTGATTCTGCTGTTAGTTTTGATGAAATAACGAATCAGATTTATTATTTAACTGGAATTTCTGTTCAAATAGAAGATAGTGTTAGCAAAGATGATTTGAAGGAGTTAAGTATTTCTTATACTGGACCTTTGTCAGGACTTCTTAATATGATTGTACTTAAAGCAAATTTGAATTGGAGTTATGAGGGTGGAAAAATAGTATTTTATAAATTTAAAACAAGAACATTTATTCTTCATACTCTTGCAACAGAAACTACTTATGCTGCGAATATAACATCAGGAAGTGATGGTGGTGCAAGTTTGCAAACTACATCTTCTCTTAAAGAATGGACTGAAATAGGTGATGTATTAAAAACTATTGTAAAGGATGGTGAAGTTCAACTTTCGCCTTCTACAAATTCTATTACTGTGACAGCGACACCAAAGATTTTACAAAAGGTTGAAACTTATATAAAGGAGCAAAACAGAAGGTTTGCAAAGCAAGTTGCGGTTACAGTTAGAGTTATGCAAGTATCTCTTGCAAAATCAAACAATTTTGGTCTTAACTTGACAGCCTTGTTTAATAATGCGTATCAGATTTCTTCTACAACATCTAATACAGTGGGTGATGGTTTATCATTCGCAATACTTTCTGATGTAAGTGATAAAATGGCTGGTTCATCTGCAGCTATAAAGGCATTGTCAACACAAGGAAAGACTTCTCTTTTAACATCTGCGGTTATTACTGCTAGAAATAATAGAGTTGTTCCAATTAATAATATACAAACATTTAAGTATGTAAGTTCTATTTCTACATTGACTGAAAATACTAACTCTACAACAGAAGTAACTCCACAAGAAGAATCTGTTGGATTTAGTATGCAAATTATGCCAAATATTTTGGAAAATGGTAAGTTGATGTTGCTCTTTAATATGTCATTAAAAGAACTTATTACAATTGACACAATGCAGGTTGGTTCTACTGTGGTTCAACTTCCAAAGATTGAACAAAGAAACTTTATGCAAGAGTTGGTTATGGAATCGGGGCAAACTGCTGTGTTGACTGGATTTGAAAAAATCAGAAATGATAATAGTAGTGAAGGTTTAGGTAAGCATGAGTTTACTTATATTGGTGGATCACAAAGCACTGAAACAACTCGTGATGTTTTGGTTGTTATGTTGACACCTCAGGTTATAACTTCACCACTTGAAATTGAAGATAATTCCAATAGTGATTGGGGAATGCCATCTTACTAAAAAACATAAGAGGGGATAAAGTTGGTAGCAAACAAAGAAATTAAAACAGTTGATATTGCTGGTAAGACCTATGCAGTGGGTCTTTTCTGGCAACCTGTGCAAAACGAAAAGGACTATTTGAAGGAAATAAAAGTTGCCGTTCAAACAGTTGTCGTTGGTGCGAATCTTTATTGCCTTAAAAAGGGAACAGCAGCTCAATATGGACTTGGCTTTACATCTTCTGGTCAAAAGGCAGGTATGCCTGCTGGTGCATCGGGAATTGCAAATGCTCTTCGTGATAAATCATCTGCGGTTTGTGTGTTTAAGGTAAATGAAGGTTGGTGGTTTGTTACAATAAGAAACAATCTTATCCTTGCGGAAGAAGATACTGTTTATGTTGATGAAGAGTCTGCAAAAGAAGCGTTTAATTCTATGCTTTCTATTCCTGATTGGGGATATAAAATTGCCCCTTCCGAATGGGGAATTGAAGATACAAAAGAAATTTCTGCTATTGAATTATTATCAAAAGCACAAACAGTTGATTTAAAATCTTTAAAAGAAGGTGGACTAAAAAATATAATCATACTTCTTTTGCTTGCTGGTGCTGGTTGGTATTATTATCATATGAAGCAGGTTGAAAAGGAAGAAATGGAAAGAATTGAAAGGGAGCGTAGAATGGCTGCAGCAAAGAAAAAGCTTGAAGCGGCTAAGCCACCTCCACCACCGCCTCCTGCTCCTTATGAAAGTTTGGCTGATACTACTGATATGGCTAAAAAATGTACTATTTTGATAGTTAATTCTACGGCGACGGTTCCTGGTTGGGATTTAAAAGATTCTGTTTGTATTGAAAAGAATATGAAATCCACTTGGAAAAGAGGATATGGAACTGCGGGTTGGATTTTTGAGGCTCAAAGGTATGGTAATATTCCAAAAGATATGGTGTTGTCAGCTGATAATAGTGCTTATAATAATGTATCAGGAGTTATTACTATTCCTGTTATAAAGCATACGAATCAGACTCCTACATTAACAAAAGAGGAAATACAACAGAAGTTAAATGATATTTTTCAATCATTGAAACTTTCTACTTTTAAATTAAATAATGGAAAAACTACTGTAAAGGATCCTCATAATCCTTCGTATATAAAAGATTACCATTATACGACTTTTTCCTTTACTGATGCGGCTTATAGACTGCCACTTGATTGGGTAAAGTTATTAAATGAAATAAATTCTGTTGAATTTACATCAATAAAATGGGATAATAATAACAGACGTTGGACTTATGAAGGAAGAGTGTATGAACTTACTCCTGAAATGATAAAGGAGCAAGAAGCTGCGAAAAAGAAATTAGAGGAAGAAGAAAAAAAGAAGCAGGAAGAAGCTGAAAAGAAAAGACAAGAGGAAGAAAAGAAAAATTCTGAAAATAAGGAAACAACTGAAAATGGAGAAATAAAAGAGGGGATAAAAAATGACGACTCTAAATAAATTAAGAAAAAGTAATTATTTAACATTTTTATTTATTTTGCTTTTATCATTTA
>JAAVBN010000011.1 GCA_014803545.1 bacterium
ACTTAATAATATAACGCTAATAACACAACAAACTATAATAAATAAGAACAAAATTAATTTTTTCATTTCTTTTCCTTTAATTTTATACAAAATAATAAACAAAAAAATCTATAAATTCAAGAGATAAAAATATAAGCTTTAAGACATATTTCTTATAATAAAAAAAATACAAATTTTTAATGACATTTCAATAATAAAAAAGTATTATATAAAAAGAGTTAAGAAGAAGGATTTTAAATGTTAAAAAATAAAAATATTCTTATTATCACTTCGTCATTAGAAAGTGGAGTTATTGATAAATCAGTTATTGATGTTGCAACAATTTTAAATGAAAAGGATTTTAATATTACCGTTATTTCTGCGGGCGGAAAAATGGTAAAGGAATTAAAAAAATGCGGTATAGAGCATATCCAACTTCCTGTAAACTCAAATGACTTTTTTGTAATACGAAGAAATATGAAAAGAATTTCTGAAATCGTAAGTGAAAAACAAATATCTTTAATCCATACTTTCACACCACAATCTTCTTTCTATGGTTTTAAAGTTTCAAAAATATTTAATATTTCTTATATAACTTCATTCTTAAAAATTTATAAAAAATCATTTTGGCATTTAACAAATAACAGAATTAATTATCTAACAAAAGGTGATGTAGTTATTGTGCCAAGCGATTTTATGGCATCATACATTCAAATTACTTATAAAGTGCCAAGCGAAAAAATTGTAATAATCCCTCAATGGATTGATACAGATGTCCATAATGCAAATAATGTAAGTGCAGAAAGAATAATTTCTACCGCTTCTGATTTAAGGATTCCAGAGGATCACTTTATCATAACAACAATTGCAAAAATGGAAAAAACTCGTGGACAAGCAAATATTATTACCGCAATTTCAAAACTTCCAAATGAAATAAAGCAAAAAACTCGTTGCCTTATCATTGGTTCATATAAGGAACATAAAAGATATAAAAATGAACTTATAAATCTTTCTCAAAAGTTGGGGGTAGAGGGGCTTATCCACATTGTCGGTGATTGTAATGATACACCAGCCCTTTTAATGCTAAGCGATGTATATGTTGCAACAAATATTGAACCAAAGGCATCACAAATAACTTTACTTGAAGCCCAAAGTTTAGGTCGCCCAATAATTGCATCAAATATTGGTTCAACCCCAGAATATATTCTTGATAATGAAACTTGCAAAACTTATGACCCAAAAAATATTGATGAACTTGTAAATGCGATATTATGGTCTATGGAAATAGATGAGACTAAACGAGAGGAAATTTCCAAAAAACTATCTGCAAATATAAGGCTTAATTTTTCAAAAAATTTATTGCCTCAAAAAATTGGCAACATTTATGATTACGTATTAGAACGAAAATAAAAGGAGGGGGAAATTGAAAACACTTTTTGTAACATCAGAATTATTTCCATATAATAAAACTGGTGGTCTTGGTGATGTATGTGCCTGGCTTCCATTATCACTTAAAAAAGCAGGAATTGATATAAGATATTTAATGCCAGCTTTTCCATCAATCTTACAAAATTTTACTGAACTTACCGAAGTGGCAAAATTTGAAAATAAATTCAAATGCAAAGAAATAAGTGTTTACAAGGGCAACATAAAGGGCAATCCGATAAAGTTTTATTTGGTTGATGCACCAGAACTTTTTCTTCGTGCAGGAAATCCTTACTCTGATGTATGTGGAAATGATTGGGGTGATAATCACATAAGATTCGCTGCATTTTCTTGGGTTGCTGCACAATTTTGCGAGGGCGAAATTGATAACTGGACTCCTGATGTAATACACGTAAATGATTGGATGACTGCACTTACTCCTGCATATATAGAAGTATTAAAAAGAAAAAATCCAAAAATAAAAACAGCATCAGTTTTAACAATTCATAACCTTGCATTCCAAGGAATATATCCTTTTTCAGTTTACGAAGATTTGGATTTACCAAATTATATGTTTAATGAAGATGGTATTGAATTTTACCGCCAAATTTCATTTTTAAAGGCGGGTATTTCCTTCGCCGATAAAATCACAACGGTAAGTCCAACTTATGCAGCAGAAATTCAAACAAATGAATATGGTTGTGGACTTCATTCTTCACTTGTAAAAAGAAAAGATGCGCTAACAGGAATTTTAAATGGAATTGATTATTCAATATGGAATCCAGAAACCGATAAACTTATAAAACAAAATTATTCAAAAAATACTTTGATAAATAAAAAAGTAAACAAGGAATATTTACAACAAAAGGCAGGAATTCTTAAAAATGCAAAGGTTCCTCTTTTCGGTATGCTTAATAGACTTACTGAACAAAAGGGTATGGATATTTTAATAGAATCTATTCCTGCAATTATGATGAACAATATTCAATTAATAGTTATGGGAACAGACCAAGGAAATTACCTTCCTCGTCTTCAAAATATTGCAAAACAATATCCAGATCAATTTGCAGTACTTGATTTTGATGAAGATTTTTCACACCAACTTGTCGCAGGTGTTGATGTCTTAATAAATTCTTCACGATTTGAACCATGCGGACTTACTCAAATGTTCGCAATGAAATATGGAACTCTTCCTTTTGCAAGAAGGACTGGCGGACTTGCTGATACAATAATTGATGCAAATTTCCAAAATACTATTGTAAATAATGTTGCGACAGGTTTCTTGTTTGATAATTACACAGTTCACGATTTTATTTATGGTGTGAACCGAGTTTTAAATACATATAAGAATGAGAAAAAAATTTGGGAAAATATAAAAAAGCAAGCCATGAACCAAAACTTCTCTTGGGATAAATCTGCGGCGGAATATATTGACCTTTACAATACTCAATTAAATTTAATAAAATAAAAAAAAGCCCCATTTCGGGGCTTTATTATTTATCTCTTAATTCTCCACCAAGTGCTGAAACATTTTCCACAATCTTATTTGAAATCACTTGAATTTCATCATCGGAAAGTGTTTTCTCCTTTGGCACAATTACAACATTTATTGCAACTGATTTTTTATTTGCTTCTAACTTATCCCCAACATAAATATCAAATATACGAACAGAGGAAATAAGTTCCACATTCGCTTTTTTTACAGCCTTTGTAATGTCAATTGCCTTTACATCCATATCAAATATGAATGCAAAATCGCGTGATATAGGTTGCAAATCAGAAATATTAAGTTTCTTTTTAGCAATACTCTTTTTACCCTTTGGAAGAGGAAGCTCATCAACATTTATTTCAAAGCAAACAACATTTGTATGCTTTATTCCGAATTTTTTAAGGGTTAACGGATGAACCTCACCAAAATAACCTATGACTTTATTTGCAAAAATCACAGCCGCACTTTTGTATGGGTTAAGATATGTTGGAAGATTTTCTGTATCATATCTTAATTTCTCAGGGTCAATATCAAAAAGTCTGCAAATCGCAAACACATCATTTTTCACATCATACACATCTGCATTTGATGGATTGTTGCTCCAATCTTTAAATACATTTGCACCTTGTCTTACACCAGATACATATAAGTGTTGCTCCTCTGGATTATTTCCATAAAACACAGGACCAATTTCAAATAAATTTGATGTTTGAATTGAACGGGAAAGATTTTCCTTTACACCATCAAAAAGGTTAGGAATTATACTTTTCCTCATCACATTCAAATCAGAAGCAATAGGATTAACCACTTTTATAGGAGAGCTTGTATCAAACTCCTTTTTATCACTCATAAATGACCAAGTATAAACTTCGGTAAGTCCACGATTCGCAAGTACATGAGGCATTTGAAGTTTCTTTATTGTCTCAACATCAACGGTTAAATTTCCACCCTCTGATTTCACAGAAACAGCAGGCAACTTTTCAAAACCATAAACACGGACAAGCTCCTCTGTAATATCATGTGGACCTTCTATATCACCTCTGTATGAAGGAGGAATTACTTCCAACACATCACCTTTATCAGAAACTTTTAATCCAAGTTTTGAAAGTATATCAATCATATCTTTTTTATCTATATCAAAACCCACACGTTGCTTAAAGTATGATACAGGGAAATCAATTTTATACTCCTTAAAACAACACGCACCAGTTTTGCAAATTTGTGATGCCTTTCCACCACAAATATCAAGGATAAGATTTGTTGCCACATCCAATCCCCAAATTGAACAGCAAGGATCAATTCCACGTTCAAATCTAAACTTTGAATCTGATTCTATTTTTAATTGCTTTGCTGTTTTTCTTATAACCACAGGATTAAAGTAAGCAGATTCAAGAAGCACATTTTTTGTTTCCATAGTGCATGAAGTTGCAAGTCCCCCCATAACACCAGCCAAACTTTGAACGCCATTGTCATCTTTTATAACAATATCGCCAGCATTTAAAATATATGTGTTTCCATCAAGGGCGACAAACTCCTCACCACCCTTTGCATAATCAATGACAAGTTTTCCCTTTATCTTATCCGCATCAAAAACATGAAGAGGGCGATTCAAATTATGCAAACAGAAATTTGTAATATCTACCAACGCAGAAATTGAATTCATATCAACCGAAGTTAAATAATCCTTCAACCACTTTGGTGATTCGGAATTTTTAACATCTTTTATATAGCGAGTATTAAATTCCCTTGCATCATCAGTCGCATTGTTGATTACAGTAATTGGACTTTCAAACTCACATTTAACTTCTTTTATTTCTGGATCTATGAATTCACCAAATCCACCAGCTGCTAAATCTCTGGCAATTCCAAGAACACCTAAATAATCAGGATGATTCGGAAGCACATTTCCTTCATATATAACATCAAGAGGATATGATTTTTCAAGTGCGGAAATTGCATCTTGTCCTGCCTTAACAGAACTATCAAGTTCAATAATACCATCATGTTCTGTGCCAAGACCAAGTTCACGTATAGAACACATCATACCGTTTGAAGGTTTGCCTCTTACAACACCTTTTTTAAGTTTGCTTCCATCCGCAGGAATAATATTTCCAGGGCGAGCCAATATTCCTTTAAGTCCCTTTCTTGCATTTGGCGCACCGCATACAACGTCAAGAATTTCTGACCCAGTATTTACTTTCAAAAGATGTAAATGGTCGCTGTCAGGATGATCCGAACATTCAACAATTTCACCAACAATGAAATCAGCAAGTGGAGATTTCTTATCAATAATTTCCTCAATTTCAAGTCCAAGCATAGTAAGAGCATTTGCAATTTCAACTGGGCTTAAATTAGTTTTTAAATATTTCTTTAATTGATTATATGTAAAACGCATTTTATATCTCCTTACCTATTTTCTGCTTAATCCAGTTATAATATTTGGAATATCGTTTGCCTCAAATCCATAATGTGAAAGCCAACGAGTATCAGTTTCAAAACACTTTCTCATATCCGAAATTCCATATTTTAACATTGTCAATCTTTCAATTCCCATACCAAAGGCAAAACCTTGATATTCATCAGGATTTACACCAACAGCCTTTAATACATTAGGGTGAACCATACCACAACCTAAAATTTCAAGCCAACGTTTACCATTCGCTCCGATTTTAAGTTCGCCATTTTCAATGGTACATCTTATATCCATTTCTGCGGAAGGCTCTGTAAATGGGAAATAACTAGGACGGAATTGTATAGGAACTTCATCTGTTTCAAAAAATATTTTTAAAAAGTCAAGAAGACAACCTTTTAAATGTGCCATAGTAATATTTTTATCAATGTATAATCCCTCTATTTGATGGAACATAGGAGTGTGTGTTGCATCCCAATCACTTCTGTATACACGACCCATAGTTATCACTTTTATAGGCACCCCAGTTTTTTCCATAGAACGAATTTGAACGGAAGAGGTTTGTGTGCGAAGCAAATTTCCACCATCTACAAAAAAAGTATCTTGCATAGAACGAGCAGGGTGAAACGAAGGCACATTAAGTGCAGTAAAGTTATGGAAGTCATCTTCTATATCAGGACCATTTTCAACCTTGAACCCTAATGATGCAAAAATTTGTGCCAATTCTTCCTTTACTTTGGAAAGAGGATGAACATAGCCATTATGTGGCTCTTGCTTTGTAAGTGTTATATCAATTTTTTCACTTTCAAGCTTTGCATTTATCTCCGCCATTTCAAGAGAAGATTTCTTTTCTTCCATTAAACGTAAAATTTCTTCCTTTATGACATTTAATTCGGCACCAACAGTTTTTCGCTCCTCATTACTCATTTTGCCAAGCTCTTTTAATGCAGTTGTCAAAACGCCATTTTTACCAAGGATTGAAACTTTAACACTTTCCAACTCTTCGGTTGTTTTCGCATCATTTATTTGTTTTAAAATCAAATTTTTATCTATCATTTATATTTCCTTTTTTATTATCTTTATTAAATAAAATATTACTTATTTCTTCAACAGAATAATTATTTTTTGCTATATCCTCAAAAATATAACCTAATTTATCATCAGTATATATTATTTCTAAATCATATAAATCAGATAAAATAAAATAAGTTGCCAAAGCCGTTCTTTTATTTCCATCAAGAAAATAATGATTTTTTACTATTGCTCTGATAATTGAAGAAATTTTATCTTCTAAGGATTCGTAATAATCAATTGAAGATAAACAAGATTGAATATTATTATTTATAATTTCGTATTTATTAGAAACTATACTATGTAATAAAATTATGTCTTCAACCTTAATCATTACTTATCCTTTAAATATTCATAAGATTTTTTAAATTTATCTAAACTTTTAAGGGCAAGTTTAGCAATCTCCTGAGGAGTAAGTTGCTTATCCTTTTTTTTCGTATTTAAAATTTTATTTTTTTTATCCATTTTTCCCATTCCATAAAATTAAAGAGGCTTTCACTTGAAAGCCCCTTTATTATAACATATTTTCTTAAAATCTTAAAGCGATTTAAGAAGGGGCATTTTCTTTCTTAATAAATCGTTTAGCAGATTCAACAACAGTTTTAAATGCACCTGCATCATTTGTTGCCATTTCTGATAAAACTTTTCTATCAAGAACTATGCCAGCCTTGTTAAGACCGAAAATAAATTCAGAATATGTAATTCCATACGCACGAACACCAGCATTTATACGGGTAATCCAAAGTGAACGGAAATTAGATTTATTTTTACGTCTATCACGGTAAGCATATTGCAAACCCTTTTCAACTTTTTCATGAGCAATACGATAACAAGAAGAATTACGACCTCTGTATCCCTTTGCCATATTTAATATTTTTTTATGTCTTTGTCTTTTTGTAAGACCTCTTTTAACACGTGCCATTTTTGTTTGCTCCTTTATTTCATACCGTAAGGCATTAATCTTTCAACGATTTTTTTATCACTACCCTCTAAGTATTGTCCATGAACAGCTTCTGTAAGAGAACGTGATGATTTACGACGCATAAAGTGGTTATGACCAGCTCTACTTGTCTTAACCTTACCATTTGCGGAAAGGCGGAACCTTAATTTAAAGGCACTTTTAGTTTTAAGTTTTGGCATTTTAACTCCTTGTTTTTATTAGTTAATATAGCAGATAGGCAGCCAATTTAAAGCCCATTCTACCGTTGATTTCATAAAATATATAGTATTTATTTCCAAAAATCAAGTATTTTTCTTAGATTTTTGTTTAAATTCCAAAAATAAATACAAGATTTGTAAAAAAAATATACAAAACATCATTTTTTATCTTGTGAAGCCCCTAATTTTATGATATAATGACACCAACTACCTAAATAAAAAAAAGAGGAAAGGTGAAAATTATGAATAAAAAAATAAGTTATGGTTGTTTGATTTTCTGTATGGCACTTTATTCAGCAGATACTTTTGCTGCCAGACGAAATACTACAAGAGCCGCAAACACAACAAAAACAAGAAGCTCATCTCTTGTTTCTGGATACAGTAATAAATATTTTAAATCCCCATCGGTAACATTGGTTGAAAAACGTTCTGTGGAATTGGAACCATTAATGTTTACGGAAAATATCGCAAATATTAAAAAAACATTAAATGGCTCAACCGCAGTTGACTCAAAATATCGCCTATGTATCCCATGCGAAAATATTTACTTAACTTATAATGATGGAGTAATCAATGAATCACTTAAAGGTGATAATATGGGCGAAGGCAACTGCTACTCCTTAAATGCAGATACCCCTAACGAATATTATAAATTAGCAGTCAAATCTGGCGCAATTGAAGCCTGTGGTGAAAAATTAAGAATGACAATTCTTGATGTAAGGAACAAAGATGTTCATACAGAGGTAGATAGCGTTGTTTTGAACATAGTTCCAAATTCATCACTTTATGATTATTCAAATATAAAATTGGGTCAAGATACCGAAATTTACGAATTAATTGATAATTATACAGAGGCAAAAAGAGAGGCAAAGAAGGCATGTAATGACGATATAAAATCCCACTTGAATGCTTTCAAAAAGGCATTGGTCGGAACAACTACTGTATCAGCAATCACTACTGCAACAGGTGCCGCAGATACTGCCCTACAAATAAAAAATCAGATTAAGGATGATAAACAAGGTACCGCAGGTATGAATGGTACTGAAATTGCAAGTGCTGCCCTATCTGGTGCAAGTGCCGCAGGTAATATAACCACTATGGCAATTTCTATCAGTGTTGCTAAACAAGTTGATGGTCTTCTTGATGACTTAAAAGCATGTAAGGCCGCAGCCGAAAAAATGCATTCCGCAGGTATGGCTTTGGAGGCTGGCTTAGAAGAAATAACATCCGCAGATGAATAAAAAAAGGAGAATAAAATGAAGAAATTATTTTTAGTTATGTTTTCATTGCTATCAATTGGCGCAAAAGCAAAGGAGTTTCCAAGATATACTGAAAATCAAAAGGCTGCGGTTAATCGTTGCAGAACACTTGATACATCTATCCTTAAAGATTTAAAGGGTGCAATGGTAGCCCAAGGCGTTATTGGTGGAGTTTCTGGACTCGCTAATGTTGGTTCTCTTGCTATGAACCTTGGAACTAATCTTAGTGGTACAGATAATAATAAAACAAACTTAGCATCGGCTATTATGACTGGTGCAGGAACAGTTGGTTCTACCACAGATACAATTATCTCTGGTGTTCAACTTTCAAAAATAAAATCTCTTATTGAAGATGTAGAGGCTTGTCAGGAAGGACTCGCAAATATCCCTGATGATGCCGAAGCAACAATAATAAAATCTGATAATGATACTTATTTAAAAGAGTAAGATATTAATAAAACCTAAAAAACAACTTCTTAAATTTATTTTAAGAAGTTGTTTTTTTTATACCCGCTTGCTTTTTTCTTTTTTCTTGTTATACTTTTTCTATAATATGGAGGTTTCAATATGCAAAAAGTAAAAGCAAAAATTTTTTATCTACCAAATTATGATTTATCCGCTTGGGGTCCTATGAAATATGCCCATTCCACAGACAGTGGCTTTGATGTGCGTGCATGTATGGAAACCGATATAACACTTTTGCCTCAGGAAAGAAGAATTATCCCTCTTGGCATTAAACTTGCACCAGAGGAGGGCTACGGCTATCAAGTAAGGGCGAGAAGTGGCAATACTATAAAATTGGGCTTGGCTATTCCAAATGGTGTTGGAACTATTGATAATGAATACAGAGGCGAGGTAGGAATTATCCTTATAAACCTTTCCGATAAACCTGTTTTGATAGAACGCGGTATGCGTGTGGGACAAATTGTCGTTGAACCCGTGTATCAATTTGAATTTGAAGAGGTCCAAAGCGAGGAAGAACTCGGCATTACATCACGCCCCGCTGGTTTCGGAAGCACTGGCGTGAAATAACTATAAGATATAAAGATAACAAAAACCCCTCGGACCTGAGGGGCTTTATTTATCCCTTAAAATCTAAACCTATATCATTGAAAAATTCAGGTGTTTCACGCCAATTTTCTTTAACCTTCACATACAAAAATAAATTTACCTTTTTGCCACCCAAAACCGCAGACATTTCCTGCCTTGCCTTCGTTCCAATAACCTTTATCTTTGAACCCTTTTCCCCAAGTATTATAGCCTTGTGATTTTCCTCACTCGTATAAATAGTTTGATTTATGGTGAATGCATTTTTTCCTTCCTCAATCTTATCTGTTTTCACAGCAATAGAGTAAGGAAGTTCCTGATGCAAATATTCATAAACTTTCTCCCTTGTAATTTCTGCAAGATGTAGAGATAAAGGCAAATCAGTTTTCATCCCTTTTTCAAAATACCAAGGTGATTCGGGCATCTGACTTTTTACCCACTTTATCACATCTTCCACCCCGTCATTTTCAAGTGCGGAAATCATAAACACTTCGGCAAATAAACTTGGTGCATATTTCATCACTTCCATAGTCAATTTAAGTAAATCTTCTTTTTCAATCAAATCAACTTTGTTAAATACAAGGGCGATAGGAGTTTTTATAGTTTTAAGTTTTTCAATAACTACATTAAAAGTCTTTGTAATCCCCTTTGTCGCATCAAGCAAAAATATCACAGCATCACTGTCATTCATCGCACTCCAAGCCGCCGACACCATAGCCTTATCAAACTTTCCCTTTGGATTAAAAATTCCTGGGGTATCAATAAAAATCATCTGAGTATCACCAGAATTTTTAATACCTTTTATTTGATTACGTGTAGTTTGCACCTTATGCGAAGTAATAGAAATTTTTGATGCAAGTATAGTATTCATAAGAGTTGATTTACCACTGTTAGTCGCACCGATAAGTGCAACAAATCCACATTTTGTTTTTTTATCCATTATCATTCTCCATTTCAAATTTTACTTCGGTAATACATTCTTCTATATTAGAAATCGCATCATTTTTCCGCCATATATCAAGGATAATATCACAGCCTTCACCTTGTAAAATCTTGGCAAGTTCAGATTTAATTTTTTTCCTTGGCAATAATCTTCTTATTTTATTTAATTTTGTCAGACAAGCTCTTAAACTTGGCTCATCAAAATTATTGTAAAAATAAAGACTGCAAAATCTGAAATATCTAAGTATACGAAGAGGATCAAGAAACACACTTTTTTTTGGCTTTATAATAAATTTTACAACACCATTTTTCAAATCCTCTACACCATTACCTAAATCAATGATTCTTCCTGTCCTGTCTACATAAATAGCATTTACTGTGAAATCACGCCTGATAAAATCATCGCGAAGCTTTTTTGAACAAATTATTTCGGGAAATCTTGACCCCCTTGCATAAGTGTCCTTTCTAAATGTAGTTATATCAAACCGTTGACAATCCATCATCGCAGTAATTGTGCCAAATTTCATACCCTTTACATCTACTTCAATATTGTTTTTTAAAAGTATTTGAAGCACATCATCAGGCTTTGTTGCGGTAGCAAAATCAATATCATTTATTTCTTTTCCTAACATCGCATTGCGAACAGCACCACCCACAATATAAAGCCTTTTGTTTTCTTTTTCAAATAAATCAAACAATCTTACCACTGACGGATTTTTTAAAAATTCAAATTCCACAATAACACCCTTGCACTTTTTTTGATTCTAGTATAACATAATTTAAAGGAAATAAAATGTTTTTATTAAAAAAATATATACTAGTTTTTTTATTCATATTTAGCGGTATGATTTTCATACCACATTCTTTTGCTGCAAAAAAGGATACAAAATCACTTGAAAAAATCAATAAACAAATAGAAGAAAAGAAAAAAGAAGCAAAGGCATTAGAGGTCCAAAGTAAAAAACTTCAAACCGAAATTACCCAAACCCAAAATAAAATGGTCCAAATTGCAAACAATGTTAAAAAATACGAACGCCAATTAACCGATTATGATAAACAATTAGTAAATCTTCAAAACAAGGAAAAAATCCTAAATAAAAAAATTGAAAATAATAATCAAGAATTAATTAAAATAATTGCCGTTTTTGAAAATATATCCTCTACACCAAAGGGATATTTAATCGTTTCTCCATCAAGGGTGGATACTATTTTCCAAAGCTCACTACTTCTTAGAAGTGTTGTTGACAACCTTAATAAATCTCGCCTTGAATTTACACATGATTTAGATGAGCTTGTAAAGTTAAAGGACGATATTGTAAAGGCGAAATTATCCATTTATTCCCTTAATAATAAGGTCAAGGGAGAAAAGGATAAAATTGCAAGTTTAATAAAATCAAAACAATCATCCTATAAAAAATTAACAAACGAAAATTTACAAAAACAAAGGGAAATTAAAAAACTTGTCTCTGAATCCAAAACCATAGAAGACTTCTTAAAAAAAGCAGAATCCCTTCGTAAAAAAGATGTTGTAAAGCCATCAAAGAAAGTTCTTTCCACTGGCAAAATTTCTCTTCCAATAAATGGAACAATTACAACATACTTTGGTGATAAAAAAGTTGGCGGTGTTAAATCAAAGGGCGTTTATATAAATGCACGTTCTGGCTCCCAAGTCATTTCTCCTACCGATGCCGAAGTTGTTTTTGCAGGTGCCTTTTATGGCTATAACAATCTTCTTATACTTCATACTAACGATAACCACTATTTAATTATGGGCGGTATGAATGAAGTGTTCGCATCCGAAGGTCAATCGCTTCTTGCGGGCGAACCTGTGGGACAAATGGGAACAGGTGAATTTTATATTGAACTTCGTGATAATACAACCCCAATAAACCCACTTAATTATTTTAAGGTTTAAAAGATTTTGACATTTAACAAAAATGTAATAAACTATAATAAAATATAAAAGGAGTAATAAAATGTCTATACAAAAAAAATCATCACTAACTCGTTTATTTACAATTCTCGCATTTACTTTTTTAATTGGCTCTGTTGTTATTTTCCAAATATCAACTTCTAAAACAATTGGCGCAAAGGAAGCTCTTAAAAAGGAGGTAGAAAACAAAGATGATGATGTTTACGAATATCTTGAAATGTTTGGAAAGGCTTTTGAAATCACAAAGGCAAGATATGTTGACGAAGTAAGCAATAAAAAATTAATAGAGGCTGCAATTGACGGAATGTTATCAAAGCTTGACCCTCACTCATCTTTCTTAAACAAAGAAGATTTTAATGATATGACAGAACAAACAACAGGTGAATTTGGTGGACTTGGTATAGAAGTCACAATGGATAACGGTTTGGTAAAGGTTATATCTCCAATTGACGATACCCCAGCATTCAAAGCTGGCATTGAACCAAACGATTTAATTACACATATTGATGATGAACAAGTTCAAGGTCTAACTCTTCAAGAAGCAGTTAAAAAGATGAAGGGTAAAGTTGGAACAAAGGTTAAATTAAAGGTCTTTCGTGAAGGCAAAGAACCATTTGATATAACTCTAACTCGTGCAATTATAAAGGTTGACGCTGTAAAATCTAAATTAAAGGCAGATGACACAGTCGTTTATCTCCGCCTTTCTACATTTAACGAAAATACATATAAGGAACTTGAAAAAACAATAAAGAAATTGGATAATAAAAAAGTTGTTGGTTACATCTTGGATTTAAGAAATAATACAGGCGGTCTTCTTGATCAAGCGGTAAAGGTTTCTGATGCNTTCCTTCAAGAAGGTGAAATCGTATCAATTATGTCCCGTCAAGATAATGGAAACAGAGTTTTCTTTGCTTCCGAAGGTGATTTGATAGATAATAAACCATTGGTAGTAATCATAAACGGTGCTTCTGCATCTGCTTCTGAAATCGTTGCTGGAGCCCTCCAAGATCATCGCCGTGCTGTTTTAATTGGAACAAAATCATATGGAAAAGGTTCAGTTCAAACTTTAATTCCTATGAATGATACTGCACTTAAAATCACAACTGCAAGATATTATACTCCAAGTGGTCGTTCAATACAGGCAGAAGGTATTACTCCTGATATAGAAGTAAATCGTGCTAAATTAGAGGAGTTTAAGGAAAATCGTATGTTTGCNGAGGAAACTCTTTCAAATGCCCTTAAAAACGATACAAAGGATAAAACAAAAACTGATGATAAAAAATCAGAGCGTGAAAAAACTGAGGAAGAACGNGATGCAAACGANTATCAACTTCTTCGTGCAATAGATATGGTAAAGGGTTTGGCAGTATACGAAAATAAAAACTTCACCAAACCAAAAATAAANGTNGAAGANAAAAAGGATGTATCAAANGATACAAAACCAACCACGAAAAACAATAAAAAGACAAAGTAATATGAAANGGACTAATTTTAATTAGTCCTTTTTTTATTTAAGAATTATTATATAAAAGTGTNGCGGATAAAAACTCATCAATTTCGCCNTCCATTACNGCACTTACATTTGATGTTTCAAAACCAGAGCGTAAATCCTTTACCATTTGATATGGTTGCATAACATAGGAACGAATTTGTGANCCCCAACCAATNTCTGATTTGGAAGAGTTGATTTTATCCGCCTCCTCCTGTCGCTTTTGAAGNTCNAAATTATAAAGTCGGGATTTAAGCATACTCATCGCAAATTCTTTGTTTTTAAATTGAGAACGTTCATTCTGACATTGCACAACAACTCCCGTNGGNATNTGTGTAATCCTNACCGCACTGTCCGTTTTATTTATGTGTTGNCCCCCAGCACCACTTGCACGATAAGTATCAATNCGCAAATCTTTNTCCANTATTTCAATTTCAATCTTATCATCAACAACNGGNTACACCCANACAGAGGCAAAGCTGGTATGCCTTCTTGCGCTACTATCAAATGGCGATATGCGAACAAGCCTGTGAATNCCACTTTCNCCCTTTAACCAACCATAAACATTTCTTCCTTCTATAAGCAAAGTTGCAGATTTTATTCCTGCNTCATCACCNNNATGTTCTTCAATCAAAGAAACNTTGTAATTATGNTTTTCAGACCACCTTAAATACATACGAAGAAGCATTTCTGCCCAATCACAAGCCTCCGTTCCGCCAGCTCCACTGTGTATTTCAAGATATGCGGAGTTGCNNTCNGCCTCTCCATTTAACATTAAATCAAGTTTTTCTTTTGAAAGCTTTTGTAAAAATTCCAGCAAAGATTTTTCCACATCCGAAATTGTCGCATTATCATTTTCAGCTATTGCCATTTGATANAGTTCTTTTAANTCAGAAAACTCCATATCTATATTTTGCAAAAATTTTACTTTGTTATCAATTTCTGATTTCTGAGTTAAAATNCTCTGTGCNTTNTCCTTATCATTCCAAAGGTTNGGNTCATTTGCCTTTTCTTCTAAATCCTTTTGTAAATNAAGAAGNGANGAAAGGTCAAAGACACCTCCTTACATCAGAAATGACCTGTTCTATTTGTGATATAATATTGTCTTGCATTTAATTTACTCCACAGANNNACAATTATTTACATAATTATATATTTCAGCCATTTTATTAACATCACTACTTGATAGTTTAATAACATNCCCGTCTTTGATTGTTAAAACAGAACATTTGTTATTTCTATCTTTTATGATAAATGTATCACCATCACCCATATTNNNAAGTATAGAGTAAATNGCAGNATCATTTATACTTCTTGCACCCAAAGCATTCGCAATTGTTTGGTCCAAAGTATCCTGTGTTAAATAAGTTCCCANATCACCATTTTTAATAATNTTTGTAAGTCTTGCTCTTGCATTTGAAAGATTTGGTATATTTTCAATGAAATAAATATCTTTTACAAGGTAAAGACCATTTATTTGAGGTGTTGTATTGCCAAACTTTGCATTATTNTGAGCNGTAGTGATTTTTCCAGCATTTCCAACNTCAATACTATCATCCCANCCCATATTTGANTAGAATATAGATGTAGTNTTTGATGAAATACTATCCTTTGCAATTTTTTGNTTTGNATNAACAGGATAACCAACTGTTGCCTGACCTGTNGATAAAAGATTTTCNGTCCTGCTTCCAAGTTGNTCACCAAATTGTGTAGCAAATCCCTTTTTNGTNGNGGTAAGCAAGTTTTCACGANNATCTGGATCAAAATTATTAAGTTGAATTGTATCATAGTTTTCTTCACCACAATATTGTCTTGCTTCATAAAGATATCCAGCAAATACCGCTTCAATAGCATTTCTCCAATTTGCAGATTTATTTGTAAATTGTAAAGTGGAATAGTTTTCAAGCATCTTTGGTATATTGGAAAGTCCCAAATCGCCAGCCTTTGCAAATTTTTGTGCAATATCAGGATATATTCCACAATTTGAATTCATTAACTGTTCAAATTCAAAGAAGTTTCCATCATGTGCAAGTGCAGCAGAATAACATTTTTTCGCTGCATTCAACCTGTTTGTATAGTGAATACATTCACCAGACCCCTTAACCGCACTTTGTTCAACTGTATTTTTAGCACTTGTCCATTTTGAAAATGCCTCTCCTTTATAAGAAGGACAAGTCTTTGCATATCTTTGGAAATCTTTGTAATCAACTACATCAGCAAGCCTCATATCCATTACGTCATAAAGATCAGGGATAGTCCTGTCGCTACAATCCGAATAAACACCACCTTTAATAGTATTATTGCTGTTATAACATTCTAAATCAAGTGCAGCTATGTATTTTGTAATACATTCTTGCTTTGTTTGTTCTGCGGAATTTCCTGTTACCCTTCTATTACTACTGGATTTGGAGGAACTAGTCCTACTTGCTGCAAAGGAATCATTTGCATAAGCAGGGTATAGTGCCAATAAAGTTAACAATAATTTATGGGATAATCTCATTTTTCCTCCTCCAAAAAATCTCAAATTATCTTTATTTTACACTTTTTTTCCACTTCTTGCAAGTTTAAATATTAAAATAAGAATATTTTTATTTTTTTAATGACTTTTATTATCAATAATTTTATAATATCCGAATAATAAACATCAAAATTAAAAAGGCGTAATTATGAAACTTAATGATTTAAGAAAAAGTTATACTGATTTTTTTATTTCAAACGGACATAAGCTTGTAAAATCAAGCTCTCTTATCCCACAAAATGACCCAACATTGCTTTTTACAAATGCTGGAATGGTTCAATTTAAGGATGTTTTCACAGGCAAGGAAAAACGCGATTATACCCGTGCAACAACCGCACAAAAATGTGTTCGTGCTGGTGGTAAGCATAACGATTTGGATAATGTTGGTTATACAACCCGCCACCATACATTTTTTGAAATGCTTGGAAACTTTTCCTTTGGTGATTATTTTAAGGAACAGGCAATTAAATACGCTTGGGAATTCACAACAAAGGTTTTAGGGTTAGAAAAGGATAAACTTTATATAACAGTTCACCCAAGTGATGATGAGGCAAGAAATATCTGGCGTCAAGTATCTGGCTTTTCTGACAGCCGTATTTTGAATATAGAGGATAACATCTGGGCTATGGGTGATGTAGGTCCATGCGGATTTGATACTGAAATCTTTTATGATAAAGGTCCAGAAATTGCTGGCGGACTTCCTGGCACACCAGATGAGGACGGCGACCGCTATGTTGAAATCTGGAACAATGTCTTTATGCAATTTGAAACTCTTCCAGATGGGTCAAAAGTTGAACTTAAAAACAAAAACATTGATACAGGTATGGGCTTGGAAAGAATTGCATCTGTATTACAAGGTGTGACCAGCAATTTTGAAATTGATTTATTTAAAAATCTTAAATCTTATATAAGCGATGTTATGGGTGTAAAAATCACACCAGAAAATGACACTTCATTTAATGTTATCGCCGACCATATAAGAACAACTGCTTTCTTAATTGCAGAAGGTATCCTTCCTTCAAACGAGGGCAGGGGATACGTCCTTCGCCGTATTATGAGAAGAGCCCTACGCCACATAAATATGCTTGGTGTAAAGGAACCTGCATTTTACAAAATGTTTGATAATGTAAGGGATCAAATGGGTGAAACTTATCCCGAACTTTACGATGCAGAATCTCTTATCAAACAAACTATTAAAACAGAGGAAGAAAATTTCGGTGCAACCCTTGATACTGGACTTAAAATTCTATCCGATGAACTTTCAAAAACAAGTGGCAATGTGCTAAGTGGTAAATCTGCTTTCAAACTTTATGATACCTATGGTTTCCCAGTTGATATGACAGCAGATATTCTTCGCACAAAAAATATGACTGTTGATATAGATGAATTTGAAAAGTTGATGAAAGCACAAAAGGAACAATCCAAAAAATCTTCTCAATTTAAAGGGGAAGCGGGCAACAAAAAAATCTTTTATGATGTAAGGGAAAAAATTGGCGCAACTGAATTTACTGGATATGAAACATTTGAAAATCCCGCAACAATAAAGGCAATAGTAAAAAATGGGGAAATAGTAGAGGAAATTTCAAATCCTATCGAAACCGATGAATTTTATATTATCGTTGATAAAACTCCATTTTATGCCGAATGCGGTGGTCAAATTTCCGACACAGGAATTATTGAAAATGAAAATGGAATAAAGGTTGCCGTCCTTGATGTGATAAAGGCTTTGGATAACCTCTACTTCCATAAAATTAAATTTGCTGAGGGTTCTTTCAAAATTGGCGATACAGTTAATATGTCTGTTGATGCAAACCGAAGAAAACTTATAATGGCAAACCATTCTTCCGCTCACTTATTACAACGTGCATTAAAGGAAGTAGTAGGAGAGCACATTTCACAAAAGGGTTCATGGGTTGGTGATAATGGTTTCCGATTTGATTTTTCAAATCCAAAGGCTTTAACTGCTGACGAACTTTCAAAAATAGAGGAACTAGTAAACAGTTATATTGAACGAAAGCTTTGTGTTTGCACAAGCGAAATGCCAATAGAGGAAGCAAAAAAAACTGGTGCTATTGCTCTTTTCGGTGAAAAATACGGAGACGTTGTTCGTGTTGTAAATATGGGCGATGTTTCAATTGAACTTTGTGGTGGAACTCATTGCTCCAATACAAGCGATATAAAGTTTTTCAAAATTACAAAGGAGGAATCAATTTCCGCTGGTATCCGAAGAATTGAAGCTATTACCAACAAAGAAGCTCTTTCATTTGTCGCATCAAAGGGTATTGATACAACTCTTCCTCCAACACAAATTTTGAAACTTCTTAATGAAAAATTGAAACAAGAAAAACAAGAAGAACAGGACAAACTTGCCCGCGAATTTGAGGAAAAGAAGAAACAAGAGGAACTTCAAACCGCAACTGATATTAAAACAATCACAACCAGTGTTAAAACTGAAATTGTAAATAATATCAACTTTATACATTCTGTAATTGACGGAGTAAATCCAAAAAATTTAAAACCTGCAATGGATACTCTTCGCCAAACCAATCCTAAAAATACAATTATCACAATAATTGCCAATGTTGGGGAAAAAGTTTCAATTATCACATCTGTATCAGCTGATTTAAAAGATACTATAAGTGCGGTTGATATAATCCGCAAACTTTCTGCTATTATGGGCGGTCAAGGTGGTGGCGGTCGTCCCGATCTTGCACAATCTGGTGGCACAGATAAATCAAAATCCTCTGATGCAATAAATGAAACAAAAAATATTATAAATAATTTAAAGGTATAAAATGAACAAAATAAAAGTAGCAGTTTTCTTTGGTGGAAAATCATTTGAACATGATGTAAGTATCTTAACTGGTATCCAAGTTATCCAAGCAATAGATATTACAAAATATGAACCATTTCCTGTTTATGTTGACAGTGATGGCTATTGGTGGACAGGAGATGCCCTTCTTGACACAAGAAACTATCCTATCTCAGATGCCTTGAAATCAAAACTTTTAAACGTTTCTTTACAGGCTGGCGAGGCAACAATCCGCCCATCCCTTAAAATAATAAACGCACCTTTGTTTGGTAAAAAAAGAATTCCATTTGATATTGCTTTCCTTGCTTTCCATGGTGCAGAGGGTGAATCTGGCGCATTCCAAGGATTATTTGAAACTTTAAATGTCGCATATACTGGTGCAGATGTTATTTCATCAAGTGTGTATATGAGCAAGATTGCCACAAAGCAAATTTGCAAATCATTAAACATAAATGTCCTTTCTGAAACAATTATTTCAAAACCAGTAAATGAGGAATTTATTGATATAGAAAGTTTATTAAAGGAAGTCAAAGTTTCATATCCACTATGTGCAAAACCTGCTAATTTAGGAAGCTCCGTTGGTGTTTGCAAAGTTTCAAATAAGGAAGAATTATCCTCTGCCTTACTTGATATTTTCAAAATGGATAATACTGCTATTTTGGAACCATTTGTTGAAAATCTTATTGAATATAATATCGCTGTTATGAAAAATCTTGATGGTGAAATTATAACCTCTGTAATTGAATCCCCAAATAATGAAAATACTTTCCTTTCTTTTAAGGATAAATATTTATCAGAAAATGGTGCAAAGAAAAAGGGCTTAAATATTTCTGCTATGCCATCGGATGAGCTTATTGAATCAAGAAGAAAGTTCCAACCAACTTTAACAAAAAAACAAGAAGATTTTATTACACAAAGTGCAAAATCTTTGTTTGATTTTATGGGCGCAACTGGAAATCCACGTATTGACTTTTTATCAAATAAAAAGACTGGTGAAATTTGGCTTAACGAAGTAAATCCAATCCCTGGGGCATTTGCATTTTATTTATGGCAAAATTCCACCCATCACATAAGCTATACAGAATTAATTGATATTATAATTGAAAATGGCTTTAAAAATTATGATAAAAGACAATATGAAATAAATCTTAAAACATCAGACAGTTCAATTTTTAAAAAGAAATAAAAAATCCCCTGTTAAGGGGATTTTAAATTAAAGCTTTGTTTGAAGCGGTGGAATAACTTGCTTTTTACGGCTCATCATACCATCAATCCAAGCACAGTTTGTTTCATCACATTGTATTCCGAAAACTTTTTCAATACTTTCAATGTCATCAGAAACAACTAACATATCAGAACCTTCCTTCATAATATCGGTAATAAGAAGAAGGATAGAGTTATATCCATTTTCCTTTTGAATCCTTTTCATCTCGGAAAGAATAGCAGGTTTTTTACTTTCAGCCATAGAACCGTCAATAAGTTCAATTTGACCAATACCAATTTTTTTATCCTTTATATTGAAATCTTTGAAATCACGATTTATTAAATCAATAGGAGCATCATTTTCAATAGAAGATTTAATCTTTAACATTTGAAGCCCAAGATCCAAAGGCTTTTCCACTCCTGCAATATGAGAAAGCTTTTCAACTGCAACTTTATCCCATTCTGTGGTAGTAGGTGATTTGAAAAGAACTGTATCTGATAAAATCGCAAGCATCATCGCACCAGCAATATTTGCAGGAATAGTCTTCCCTTCAAATCCAAAAATATTTAAAAGGACTGTGCAACTTGACCCAACTGGTTGAACATACATTTCTGGTGGTGTCGCAGTTTTTATACCACCAAGGTTATGATGATCTGCGATAAATATAATATTTGCTTCATTTAAATCATCAGGAAGTTGTGTAGGATTAGTTGTATCAACAAGTGCGATATCCTTTTCCTTTACACTTTCAATCATTTCAGGTTCTTTAAGTTTAAAGGTATCAAGCACAAATTTTGATTCTGGGGTAAGTTCACCTTGACGGCAAGCAACCGCATCAATTCCTCGAGCTTTCAAAAGCTCAGTTGCTGCAATACTTGCAACTATCGTATCAGTATCTGGATTTTTATGTCCCATAACATATATTGTCATTTTATTCTCCTTTTGTTATTTAGTATTTTCAATTTGTTTTTGAAGCATTTGTTGTATATGCTTTTTCGTTTGAGGATCAATCTTAGAAATAATTTCCTTTAATTGATTTTGCATTTTAGGGGTAAGGTTGGAAGTAATTTTTTTTAAATGATTTTGATATTGCTCTTTTGTGGGTTTGGTGGGATTCTCAATCGCATTTATAAAAGCGATCTCCCTTTCCAATTTTAACATAGTAGATTCGGCTTGCTTTATTGCCTCTACTATACTTTTATCATCGGTTATATCCCTATCCAATAAAGCAGCTATCTGGTCATTAAGGGAAATCATAAATTTAATTTGTTTAATACCAAGATTTTTTTGTTCTGCTTTAAACTTTTGAAATCTGTTGTAAAGGGAATTTATTCGTTCCTGTAATTCCTCTGTGGAAGAATTATCATTTTCCAAAACATTACCCTTTGATACCTCAGGAGGAAAAGATACAAAAATTCCACCATCCATATTTTTACGAATTTTATCAAAAGCTTCACTAGTTAATTCTATACTTGTTATTTCAGCCATAATTTACCTTTCTTTTTTAAGCTGTTCAATATGCTTTATTGTATCTTCATCTTTATAGCCTCTGATATATTCAATAGTAGCATTTAAAGCAATTTCCTCATCATCTAATATTCCTTCTAATTTATCAATTATTTCAGCATAATCAAGACCATCTTTTGCATTTTTAATATTTGATATAATTTTACCAAATCCTGAATCGTTCATAGGAAAAATCTTTTCTTTTTTGCAAGTATCAGAAAATTTTTTAAACCTTTCGTTTATTTGATTAAGACGATTTAAAAATTCATCTTTTGAAATAGGAGTTAAACTTTCACGATATTTTAAATATTCCACTTCTTTTTTTAAAGCTAATCTTCCTTTGTTATTTTCAAATTTTTCCAAATCTTTTTTCATTTGATTTAAAATATCTTTATCTATTTTTATCATTTTATTATCTTCCCTTTATAGGTTTTAATAAAGTTTTTTTTCTTGCTCTTTCTTTTTTAAGTTGTTCAATATGCTTTATTTGCTCTTTGACTCTAATTTCTTTTTTAATTGCACGTAATGAAGTTTCCCAATCATTTAATATAGCCTCCAAATTATCAATTATTTCAGCATAATCAAGTTCAGTTCGTGCATTTACAATACTTAATATAATGTTTTTAAATCTATTATGTGATTCATTAAAAGATATTAAATATTCTTTTTTACATGCACTTAAAAATCTTGAATATCTATCCATTACTTTTTTAAGTTTTTTTTTAAATTTCTCCTTTGAAATAGGTGTTAAACTTTCAAGGTATTGGTGATATTTTAATTCTTCATTTCCCATTAATTTATTTTTATGATTAGATTTATCAGCTTGTTTCATTTATATTACCTCTGATTATTTTTTACTTCTTTTATTAACTTTGTAGAATATTCAAGCCCTAATTGTTTGTTATTCAACAAATGTTTAATATAAGCTATAGAGGCCTCAATCCAGAACAAATGATAATATTCATCTACTTTTACTTCGGATAATTTTTCCAATGTTTTCATATCATTAAAGGCAATATCAATATGAACAATTCCATAAAGTTTTGCATCATCTTGTGCTTTTTTGAAACGATTATTAAACTCAGTGTCATTTTTGATATTTTCTTCCTTTAAAAAACACATAATAGGTCGCGTATCAACCTTTCCACTGTCCATATTTTTTTCAATGATATTATAGGCATCCATAGTTATATGTATTTTAACTTTACCGTAATCGCTTATATCAACAATACTTGTTGTATCCAAATTCTTTTTTTGTATGTTTTTTGAGGATTGTCCTTTATCCCTTTCAAATTCATAAATAAGTTTTGTCATTTTATATAAAGTATCACCATTTATCGTCAACATTTTAATTCCTTTCTATTATCTTTCTTTGCTTTGTGCTTTGGCTATTTGTTCAAAGCTTCTTAAACGAGCCATTCTTTCAAAATTTTTGTTAAATTCAGTGTTATTCAAACCTAAGTATTCTTTAGCGTCTTCATCCAGCTGTTTTGCGATTTTATCAAAATCTATACTTTCATTAATTTCTTCAATAGATTCCTTCACATCATTCATAAAAAAATCTAAACGACTTTCGGTTTTATCCAAAATTTCCGCATAATCAAGTTCATCTTTTGCATTACGCATAAGCTCTGCAATATCCTCAAAACCAACCGATACATATAATACACCCTTATCATTTTTATACTTTTCCCATTCATCATTTTTTTTGGAAAGTTCCGCAAAGCGTTTCATAAACTCCTCTTTGGAAACTGGTTTCAAAGATGCTCTGTATTTTTGTCTTTCTAATTCAGCTTCTTTTTTTGCTTTTTCAGCTTTTTTTTCATTTTCTTTTAATAGTTTTTCTGCTTCTTTTTGTAAGGTGTTTTGAAGAAGAGAAATCATATCCATATCTTCTTGATTATTTTTTTTCATTTTTTTACTCCTTATTTTTTATATGGTGGTTTATTAAGTCCACGTTGAGATTTTGTGAAAATTTCAACACCATTTTTTGTAATACCTATTGTATGTTCAAACTGAGCCGAAAGTCCGCCGTCCGCAGTCCTTGCCGTCCAATCATTATCCTCAATATACATTTGCCAATCGCCAGTATTTATCATAGGCTCAATTGTGAATACCATACCTTCTTTAAGTATAGTATTTTCGGCTTCCTTTGTATAATAATGAAGAACTTGTGGTTCATCATGGAAAATTTTTCCTGTGCCATGACCACAAAAATCACGCACAACAGAAAATCCTTCCCTTTCACACATAGTTTGAATAATCTTTCCTATTTCAGAAAGCTTTACACCAGGTTTGCAAATTGAAATTGCATTCATCATAGAATTGTATGTTATATCAACAAGCTCACGCGCACGTTCCGACACATTGCCAATTAAAAACATTCTGCTTGTATCACCATAATATCCATCAAGTATAGTTGTAATATCAATATTAACAATATCCCCGTCATTTAAAAATTCGTGCTTGCTTGGAATACCATGGCAAATCACATCATTAATAGATATGCAACAATTTTTTGGATACCCATGGTAATGAAGTGGAGCACAAATCGCATTATGCTTTTTGGTATACTCTGCAACTATTTTATCAATATCGTATGTTGAAATTCCAGCCGACACAAAATCAGTTATATAATCCAAAGTATCCGCCGCAAGTTTTCCAACACGTCTTAAACCTTCAAAATCTTTTTTATCATAAATCATTTTTTATGCCTTTCGTTCATACAATTATAAACAAAAAAATAAAAAAGTAAAATATAAAAATATCTTTGACTTAAACCGTAATTTTAGGTATAATAATATACCGTAATAAATAATAAGAAGGGGAGATAATTATGAGAAAGAAACAAGAGAAAAAAAGAATAGCTATGCTAACTGGTGGTGGCGATTGCCCTGGGTTAAATATGGCTATAAAGGCTGTATCAGAGTATGCAATTAAACATTACGGTTGGGAAGTCATTGGCGTTAAAAACGGACTTAACGGTATAGTAGGGGACAACACAATCATAAATTTCAATGACTCTGAACTTATCCAAATGGATATAGATTTCCCTTTTGACACTCTTGTTCGTCAAGGTGGCACATTTTTGGGTGCATATAGGAAGATAAGAAGAAAATCCTATTCCAAAGTTAAAAATGATGAGGATTTAGCAAGCGTTATGCTCCCTGCATTTAAAAGAAATATAAAGGATTTAAACATTGACGGCATAATATCAACTGGTGGCGACGGCTCTATGTTTTTGATGAATTTCTTATGTGAAAAGGCGAAAATCCCATTCATAGGTATTCCAAAAACAATAGATAACGATACCCCAGCGACCGAAATTTCAATCGGATTTTCATCCGCCGTTGATGCTTGCGTTCACGCTATGGATAGCATTTTCTGGACTGCAAAATCACACCATCGCGCAATTTGTGTAGAAGTTATGGGAAGAGATACTGGCCATCTTGCAATGCACTCTGGTGTTGCTTCCTGTGCTGATGTTATTTTGACCCCAGAAATCCCATATACTATTTCAAACATAGTTAAAAAGTTAAGGGATATTATGAAAACAGAGCAACGCGATTATTTTGTAATTGTTATTGCCGAAGGAGCAGGTGCGGAAAAGGGTAAAAAGCTTCCTAAAAATTATGACAGTGTTGCAAAATATGTATCAGATAAATTATCAGAAGCAGGTATAGAGTCTCGCTCTGATGTGCTTGGTTATTTGCAACGTGGAGGACTTCCAAACGGATACGACCGTATGCTTGCCGCCGAACTTGGCGTAATGGCAGTTGACCTTATGGCAGATGGATATACCGCATATATTACTGGTATGAAGGACGGAAAACCAACAAAAATCCCACTTAAAAGTGTTTGCAAAAAGGAAACTCGCACACTTGACATAAACTCTCCTATCGTAAAAACAGCAATAAAACTTGGCACTTACATAGGTGAGGTTAAAAAGAAATAAAATAGGATTTTTTTAATAATTTATTGATATTTTCTTCATAATGAATTAAATTATTAAAGTAATTTTAATAAAGGATAAAAATATGCAAAAAGAAAAAATTATTACAAATATATTAGATGAAATAAAAAACTCATTAAATAAAAATTTAACAGATGATATTTTTGATTGTAAAATATTACCAGAGTTTCTTACAAATATAAAAGTTAGCGAAGTTATGCATAAGAACGAAGAACTTCCATTATGTTCTCGTTCCTCAAATCTTTTTGAAATTTTGGAAGAAATGACAAATAAAAAACTTGGCTGTGCTATAATTGTTGATGATGATAAAAAAATATATGGAATTTTTACTGATGGTGATATAAGAAGGAAACTATTATCTGGTAATAATGTTTTAAGTATTCCAATGGATAATCTTATAAATAAAAATCCAAAAACAATACAATGTGATATATCTTTATTAGAGGCTATAAAAGTTATGGAAGAATATAAAATTCAACAAATTATTATAAGTGATAATAATAAAATACCAGTTGGAATTATTAACTTTCATGATTTGTTTAATTTAGTTTTGAAAGGAAATGTTTAAATGAAAGTAAATACCGTTTCTGTTGGTGGAGATTTAACAAAAAAAATAACAATAGCAAACAATCTTCCATTTACACTTATTGCAGGACCTTGCCAATTACAGGACAGAGATTTAGCAATGAAAATTTGTGAACGCCTTATAAAAATAACCGATAAACTCGGTATTAATTATATTTTTAAAGGATCTTATGATAAAGCAAATAGAAATTCAATAACAGGAGCAAGAGGAATTGGTATAGATGAAGGTATCAAAATTTTTGATGAAATTCGTTCTACATTCAAAGTCCCTGTTATGACAGACGTACACACTAATGAACAAGCTTCAATTATTGCTCCACACGTTGATATGATTCAACAACCAGCCTTTTTGATAAGGCAAACTGATTTGTCCCTTGCAATTGCAAAAACTGGTAAATGTTGTAATTTAAAAAAAGGTCAATTCCAAGCTCCTTGGGATATGAAAAATATTATAAAGAAATATGAAAGTGCAGGAAATACAAATATTTGCTTAACCGAACGTGGAACATCATTTGGTTATGGTGATTTAATTGTTGATTCAAGAAGCTTTATCAATATGGCAGAAACTGGCTATCCTGTTATAGTTGATGCAACACATTCCGTTCAACGTCCTTCCGCTATGGGTGATAGTAGTGGTGGAGAGGCAAGACTTGCCCCAATCATTGCACGTTCTGCTCTTTCAACTGGTGTCGTTGGTGGTGTATATATTGAAACTCACCCAGAACCATTAAAGGGTGGCTCTGACATCTACAACGCAATTCCTTTGATGTATATGGAAGAAACTTTGACTCAATTAAAGGCAATTGATGAGGTAGCAAAGTCCAATAAAGCTCGTCTTGAAGATTGGAATCAAGAGGGCGAAGCTATCTAATTATAATAAGTCTACAAAAAACTCCCCAACAACACGGGGAGCTTTTTTATTGTTAAAATTCCTTTTTTATAGTATAATAATTAAGTTGTTAAATAATAAAAAAGGAGGTAATTATGAAAAAAATATTATTAGCATCACTTCTCGTTTTAACAGTTCTATCCGTTGATGTAATGGCAAAAGGTGGCAAAGGCAAAGGTAATAAAAAAACAGAAGGAACAACCGAACGCAAAGAAAAAGGCGACAGAAAAGGTCCTACTTTTGAAAACGGATGTTTAGTCGTTGATGAAAATGCAAAGGGACCTATGGCTGATATGTCAACAAAGGCTGATGCTGATGGTGATGGTTGTATCACAGAGGAAGAATTTAAAACCTATATGGAAAATAATAAACCAGAAGGTGGTAGAGGACATGGTCCAAAAGGTGAAAGACCCGAAGGTATGCCACCAAAGGCTGAATAACTTTCATAAAATTAAAAACTCCCCACTAAAACGGGGAGCTTTTTTTAATTGTTTCACGTGAAACATTTTTATTTTATGTCATCATCAAATGGCACAGTTGTCATTTCCACATCCCCGTTTTCCATGGGGCGAAGTTGAATCTTTTCAATCTTTAATTGTGCGGATTTTAAAATCTCCTCGCAATGATTTTTAAGCTTCATACCTCTTTCATAAAATGCAACTGAATCGGAAAGTTTTATATCCCCGCTTTCCATTTTATGAATAATGGATTCAAGCTCTGCCAAAGCCTCTTCAAATGACAATTTTTGAATATCTTCAAACATTATGCGTTCTCACTTCCAAACCAAAGAGAAATTTCATACTTTGCTTCATCAAGCTCACCACTTGCATGAATAAGGTTGTGAACAGGTCTGTGTTCTGCATTTGCAACTTCTGATGAATCAAGTGAAAATCTTCCACGGATAGTAGAAGGATCAGCAACAGAAGGTATTGTATTTCCACACATTTTACGAACATTTTTAATCGCATTATTACCTTCTAAAACCATAGCAATTACAGGACCAGAAGTCATATAATCAACCAACCAACCCTTTATAGTTTTACCAATTGTCAAGGCATCATCAGTTCCCATAACCTTTACAATATCAACTCCTTGTTCTGCAAAATTGGAAATAGATTTATTACCAACGGCAACATACCATTTGTTATTATTTGGATAATGTCTTTCAACTAATTCCTTTGATGGCGTAATCATTTTAGATTCAACTATATTGAAACCAGCTTCTTCAAATATAGAAATGATTTTTCCGCAAAGTTTTCTTTTCACAGCATCAGGTTTTAATATTATAAGTGTTCTTTCAAGCATTATAAACTCCTTTCTTAAATTAACCTTATCAATTATAATTCTATTTAAAATAAATGACAAGATATTAAAAATAATTTATCCCTTGCAAATAAATAAGGTTTTATAGTAAAATAAATAGCTATGAGTGAGTCATTAAGAGAAATAGTATTTGATACCGAAACCACAGGATTTAATTATTCTGGGGACGATAGGATTGTTGAAATAGGTTGTGTGGAAATGTTAAATCATACCCCAACTGGAAAAACATTCCATTGTTATATAAATCCAGAACGTGAAGTCCCAGAGGAGGTTGTCCGTGTCCACGGCTTGACAACCGAATTTTTATCAGACAAGCCAAAATTTTCTGAAATTGCACAGGATTTTGTTGATTTTATTGGTGATGCAAATATGGTCGCTCACAATGCCGTGTTTGATATGAACTTTATCAATGCGGAGTTTAAAAGGATTGGTATGCCAGAGGTTTCCTTTGACAGAATGGTTGATACCCTTGCAATATCAAGAAAGAAAAATCCACACCTTGCAAAACATAACCTTGACAGTCTTTGTAATCGTTATGGCATTGATAATTCACACAGAGAATTACACGGTGCTCTTCTTGATGCTCGCCTTCTTGCAGAGGTGTATATTGAACTTCTTGGTGGTAAAGAGGTTGACTTTTTCAAAACATCAAATGAGGAAATGGAAATAACCGCCTCAACTACAAATAATGTTAAAAAGAAACCATTTCGCCCATCACGAAATTTCCCTATCCCAGAGGCTGATTTGAAAAATCATAATGAATTTATTGCCTCCCTTGGCGACAATCTTGTTTGGAATAAAGAAGAATCTACGAATCCTTAAAAATAATAAAAATTTTACAATTTTTCCTGGGAATATTTTTACAATCTTAGGTTGCAATTATCCAAAATTGAGTTTATACTCCTAAATATAAATAAAATTTTATCAGTAAAAAGAATAAGTTAAGAAAAAATTTGAATTTTTATAAAATCAAGTATAAGTTGTATATATGGTTTGTTGCCAAAAGGAGACGAGAAAATGGATAAAGAACATTCCAAAATTTGGAAAACAATTGATAAGATTGCGTATGTAAATGGTATTTCAGTTTCTGCCTTGGCAAAAAAAGCAGGGTTGGATGCCACTGCGTTTAATAAAAGTAAAAGATTTTACCCAAGTGGTAAATTCCGTTGGCCGTCAACGGAAAGTATTTGTAAAGTAATTCGCGCTACAAATATGACTTGGGAACAATTTACAAAATATCTTGAACAATCAGGTAATTAAAAAATCTTTTAGCGTATAACAGCACTTATTTACTAAGTGCTGTTTTTATTTATTGGAATTTATCGTTTATAAGTCAATCTATAACCAAGATTTATCATACATTTTTTATATGAGCTTTCAAGTCCGACAGAAGTATTTGATGGCACGGAAAAAGCAATCCTTTGCCCAACTTCCCTATGTCCCCGAGATTCAAACGTTGCCCACATACCGTCCCACTTTGGTATAGTATATGGTGTCATAGGATCCATTAAGTTTTGTATTCTTGAACGAGGTTTTGTGTATTTTACACCAAGACAAGCCTTGTGATCTTCAATAAATTTTGCCATTACCACATTGTTATTTTCCCAATGATAAACATTCGCATTTTCTATTTCCCCTCTTGTAGGAATAGAACAAGCAGCCAATAATAACACAGGTATCAAAGTAAAATTTATTTTCAACATTTCTCTCTCTTATTAATGAGTATATGATAGCATATAATAGGAACTTTTAAAAGAAAAAAATAATATAAAAAAAAGAGGGCTTAAAACCCTCCTTACAATTTATTTTTGAACTTTTCCAGATTTATCTATGATTACCGTTTTATCACCTTTACTTGCTTTTGCAAGTCCTCTGTAATCAAATTCAGAAATGTAATCATAATAATCAGGTTTTATAATTTCCACACCATTTTCATCAACAACACCATATTTTCCATTTAATAAAACTTTTGCAACGCCATTATTAAATCCAAAAACCAAATCATATTTTGGTTCAACAATAACATTTGCATTTTTATCAATGAAACCATATTTGTCATTTTTTAAAATCTCAGATTTATCATTTGAAAAATCACTTATATAATCATATTCAAAATCGGTAATAGGTCTATTTGATTCGTCAAGCAAAGCCCATTTACCATTTTGTTTTACTCTTTTTAGTCCAACAGATTTTTCCGTTTGAATATAATCTAATTTAGATTCATCAATACTTTTAACAGTTAAATATTTGATTGATACAAATAATAATAAAATTACCGCCAAAGCGCCAAGAACATATAAAAATTTTCTCATATTAAAATCCTCCTATATTATATATAATAATCATATTATAAAATTTACTCTAATTCAAGATAAATTTTTTCAAGGTTTTTAAGTTCATCACGAATTTTTGTTGCCTTTTCAAATTCAAGGTTGTTTGCAAGGGCAAGCATTTCCTTTTCCTTTGCTTTCATAATCTTTTTAAGTTCATCTTTGCTCTTGAATTTGAATTTAGTTTTATTTGCTGCTGGATTTTTCTCAATATCTACATAATCCATATCCGCAATATTTGCCGCAATCTTTTTTATAATAGTTTGCGGAGTAATATTATGCTCCTTGTTATATTCCATTTGACGCTTTCTTCGTCTTGCCGTTTCATTCAACGCATAACTCATAGATTTAGTCATTTTATCAGCATAAAGTATAACACGACCCTTTGCATTTCGTGCGGCTCTTCCTATTGTTTGGATAAGAGAACGCTCCGAACGAAGGAAACCTTCCTTATCCGCATCAAGTATAGCTACAAGCTGACATTCAGGAATATCCAATCCCTCACGAAGAAGGTTTATTCCGACAAGCACATCAAACTTTCCAAGTCGTAAATCGCGAATTATTTCTATTCTTTCAAGTGTATCAATATCTGAATGAAGATAGCGAACCTTTATCCCATATTCGGAAAGATATTCCGTTAATTGTTCCGCCATTTTTTTTGTAAGTGTAGTGCAAAGCACACGACCACCATCCGCCGCCACTTTTTTACATTCATGCATTAAATCATCAACTTGATTTTCAAGAGGACGAACTTCCACCTCTGGATCTAAAAGTCCTGTTGGTCGGATAATCTGTTCTGTGAATTTACCACCAGTTTGTTCCAATTCCCAATCCCCAGGTGTTGCCGAAATATAAATAGTTTTTCCACGAAAAGCATTCCATTCTTCAAATTTCAATGGTCTATTATCTAAACAAGAAGGAAGCCTAAACCCATATTCGGAAAGATTCGTTTTCCTTGCCCTGTCGCCATTATACATACCACCTATTTGAGGAACTGATACGTGAGATTCGTCAATGAAAACAATCGCATCTTCTGGCAAATATTCAAACAAAGTAGGGGGAGGTGAACCCGCAGACCTTCCCGTCAAATATCTGGAATAATTTTCAATACTTTTACAATATCCCGTTGATTCCAACATCTCTATATCAAAATTGGTTTTCTCCCTTAACCTTTGTTCCTCCAAAAGCTTATTTACAGATTTAAAGTAGGCAAGTCGGTCCGTCAATTCCTCCTTTATCCCAACTATCGCATTTGAAAGAGCAGGTCCAGGGGTCACATAATGACTTGATGGATAAATTGTTGTAGACCTAAGTCCCAAAGTCCGCTTTCCTGTCAACGTATCAAATTCAGAAATTGTTTCAATTTCATCACCAAAAAATGAATATCGCCAAGCTTTATCCTCCAAATGCACAGGAAAAACCTCCAAACTATCCCCACGAACACGGAAAGTTCCTCTGTCAAGAGCAATATCATTTCGGGTATATTGCATTTCAGTCAAAGATTTTATCACGCTATCAAGAGATATTTCTTGACCTTCCTCCAATGTCAAACTCATAGAGGAATAGGATTCTGGTGAACCCAAACCATAAATACAGGAAACCGATGCAACAATTATCACATCCCTAAATTCCAAAAGCGAACGTGTCGCCGAATGGCGAAGTCTATCTATTTGTTCATTGATGGCACTATCCTTTTCAATATAAGTATCTGTTTTCGGGATATAAGCCTCTGGTTGGTAATAATCATAGTATGACACAAAATATTCCACGTGATTATGTGGGAAAAGTTCCAACATTTCCTGATAAAGCTGTGCTGCCAAAATCTTATTCGGCGCCATAATAATGGTTGGCACCTGACACTCCTGTATCACATTTGCCATAGTAAATGTTTTACCAGACCCAGTTATCCCAAGCAAAACCTGATTCCTTTTTCCTTCTTTTATTCCAGCCACAAGTTCGGCAATAGCCGTTGGTTGGTCGCCACTTGGCTTGAAATTAGTTTCCATTTTAAACCCCGCAGGCTCTCCTGCTGGCATTTTATTAAAATTAGAGGATAATATAGGATTTTTAATCATCTTTTTACCTTAAATTAAAAAATTTTTTACTTGTCATATTAAACTATAAATTATAGTATATTTCTTATAAGGAGTTGTCAAATTAAATAAATACCTATGTATTTATAAAAAAGAGGGGAGTTATGTTCAAAAGATTTCTTCAAATATTATTGGGTATTGGCTTATTATTAGTCATCCTTTATACACTTCCAAACTTTATCTCTCTTGATAATGGTCGTAAGAAATACATAGAAAATACAATAGAAAATCTTGTAAAATTTGATATAGATATAAAGGGAGCAATTTCATTTACCATACTTCCATATCCCGCAATTATTTTAAAAAATGTTGATGTGAAAAAAATAAATTCTCCAAATGATAAAACAAAGCAAACAACATTTTTAAATGCAAAACAAATTTTTGTAAGTATGAGCTTATTTGATTTGGTAAAGGGTAATCTTAAAATAAATAAAATTATCATAGATGGAGGATATTTCAATTTTACAATTTATGCATCAACAGGTTTTGAAAATTTATCTTTGTTTTTAAAGGGTAAAAATTTTGATGATTTAATTATAAAAAATTCTACTTTAATCAAATATGACGAAGGTATGGAAAATATAACACGACTTTCAAATATGAATCTTAATTTTCATAATAATATAGATTCGCAAATAACAGGCGACGGATATTTCAACTATCTTTCAAATAAAATTGATGATATTTCTTTTAATCTTAAATTTGTAGATAGTGAGAATTATAACTTAAATATCTGCTTTAATTATATAAATGGAAAAAGCAATATCATAAATAAATTTAATATTGTTGTAAAAGAAAATAATCCTATTGTTAATGGAACAATAAATTTGACAACAGATAATTTATATAAATTCGTTCCATTTATTAATAAATCTATCGTAATTCCAAATATTCCACTTTTTAATGATAAATTAAGTATGAAAGCCACTATTCAAACAACACCAGATGCAATTATACTTTCTGATGGAACTTTCTTATCAGATAATGCGTATGCTACATTTTCAAGTATAATTCCATTTACTAAATCCGAAGAAAATAATAAAATTAATATAACAAAGGAAAATATAACATTTAATACAGATTTCAAAAATCTAAAACTTGAAAAAATTTTAAAACTTCCAAAAAATATTTTTGAAGAAACTCCAAGCAATATTGATGAGTTAAAGGAAGTTATTAGACTTTTATCCTATGCAAATATGAATATCTCTATAAAAAATCTTCTTTTGGAAAACTTGTTAATTACAAATTTTGAATTATCATCAAATCCAATATATTCAAATGATAAAATTAACTCTCTTAATATAAATA
>JAAVBN010000012.1 GCA_014803545.1 bacterium
AAAGGAGGAGAAATTTATGAAGATGAAAAAAATAAGTGAGCTCGCTATGAGCCAGCCCGAAGGGTTCGGGGTGCGGGCTGGCTCATAAAAGAAAAATAACATTATTAAGAAAAGGAGGTAAATAAAATTGCAACAACTAATAAAACTAAATAGCTACAAAAAGAGCACACCCCGCAAGGGGGGGGGTAAGGGGTGTGCTCTGTAAAATTGACAACATCAATTTTACTATAAATGAATTTTAACTAATAATAACTGAAAGGAAAAAACAAAATGAATAAACTTAAATTATCTCTAATCGCAATCGCTACACTTGTAGCAGGAAATACTAACGCCCAAACTTTCTATAGCTGTATACCAGAAGAATGCCCAAGTGGACAGTATTTTAATGGTAGGAAATGTTTGCCTTTACCAACGGTAAATTCTGGCTTGCCTTGTTCTTATCAATTTTCAATATCCGTAAATAAATATCCTCCTATACAATTAACAACATCTAAAGGAGTTGTTTATACATGTACTGAAACTACTACTTCTTATGGAGTTATGCCTCAAAATATAAAGTGTGATATAGTTCTTAATGATGGAGATAGCTTAACATACATACAAAATCCGTATAATTCACTAACTATAACGGTAAATTGTAATAATGGTTCTCTAACAAAAAGTAATTTTTTTCCTTAAAGTTATTTATGAAATAAAAAAACTTCCCCTCCAACCAGAGGGGATTTTTAATCTATCGCGAGATTGCAAGAATGACATACAAGAAGGTTTCGGAAGCATTTAGATGTTCTAAAAATGTTCTTGACTTTTCCCTTAAAATAGTGTATAGTAATTTTTAACTAATGGGATAACTATATCCACATTAGTCATCTGAACTCGTATATCAAACTACCAAAAACTATTCTTCTTCAAAATTCAATTTCCAAAAATTCTATTCGGTTTGATATACGACCTAATCTAAATAAAACGGAGGTAAAATGACTAAATCTATACAATTTCGTAGAGGTTCAACAACCGAACACGCACTATTTACGGGCTTGGAAGGAGAAATAACCGTAGATACAACAAAAAAAACTGCTATCGTTCACGATAACACAACCGCAGGAGGTATCCCCCTTGCTCGTGAAGATTTATCAAATATTCCAATGCAAAAAATAGTTGATAAAGGCATTGCAAAATCCAATATGGAAAATGTTTCCTGTAATGACATAGCAAACAAGGGTATCGCAAAACAAGATTTAAGTAATGTATCAAAAGAAACTATTGGTTCAAAGGGCATAATGTATAATGATTGCTCAAACGCATCTCAACTTGCAAGCGAAACTACCATAGGTCCAACCGAGTTTGCAAATGAAACAGAAGCCTGCGATGAAGAGCTATCTACAAAAGCATTAAGTCCAAAAAATACTATAAACCTTATCAAAAAATATATGACTTTACCAAAAGGTTATATTAACGGTTTCAAAATTACAAAGGTATCCGATTCTTCTATACAAATAGATACTGGTATTGCAAGATCTGATGACGATAAATATAATATAAAACTAAATGATACTATAATAAAAAATATAAATTCTTACTGGGAAGAAGGTTCAAATGTTGGCGGTATAGAGGAAAATACAACAATCATTGCAAATAAAAAGTATTATGTTTTCGTAATTGCAAAAGAGGATAAAACAACAGATATCATCATAACAGATGATGAGTTGGATTTACCAAACTCCGCTGCTGGAAATCTTGACTTTATAACATACAGAAAAATCGGTTCGTTCAAAACTGATAACAATATGTATATAAATGAAATAAGTATCACAGATACCTCAAACGAAGGATACTTAGATACTACTGAAATCTTAGTTACAAATTTTGTAAGTACAAATACTTTCACTGTTGCATTTGATGGACATTTGTTTATTTCAATGGGATTAAAGAACGGAGCAGAAACTCAAATAAAATTAAATAATACACCTATGGGATATGGAAAAAACGAAGGCTCATCTTGGATATTTTCAACTATGTCAATAAAAGTGAAAAAAGGAGATATAATAACAGGAACTGGCAACAATACTGCCAATCGCAATTGCGCATTATATTTAATACCAGATAGGAGGATTGAAAATGTATAAAATAACAGAAACAAACGGTCAAATAAGCTATACAGAAAGTAAAAGTATTTTGGATTTATTCCCAAAAGGAACTATTGTTGAAGAAGTTGATGAAATTCCAACTCCAACCTATGAATTAACATATTCTTCAAAAAGACAAGAAGAATATCCAAAGATAGAAGAACAACTTGATATGATTTATTGGGACAAAATAAATGGAACAAATAATTGGGAAACTTTGATTACAAAAATCAAAACAAAATATCCTAAATAAAAAAGCCCGTTTATTCGGGCTTTATTTAAAACTTAAATAAATATTTATTTCTTATTTTCTGTCTTAACGATTTAAAGAAAATAAATGCACATAAAAATTTTATCAAGGAGTTTTTAATCAAAACTTTACGACATAATGTTTTGACCTTAGAAATATCACCATCTAAATCAGATTTTAATTTCAATAAAGCCTTCTTTAAATCATTCTGTATCTTCAAAACCTCATCATCAGTAATGTCATAATTATTCACAATATCTGCTAAATTCTTCTTTGTAAATTTATTCTTTAATAAATCAAATGGTTCTTTTTTCTTATTAAATACAGAATAGTAATCATAAAACTTATACCTAGAAGTAGTTTTTTCTGAAATTCTTACCCATAAATTCGGAATCCTTAAACTATCACAAGCAATCAATGGATGCATAGCCGTTGAAATCACAGCTCTACAAGAAGCTAACTCTCTTAGAAAATCTATTGGATTACTTGTAATATCCAAAATTTTAGAATTAGGTATATTCTTCTGTATAGATTTAAAAATTTCATTATTATAATCTGCATAATGAGGGACAATACCCAAATCATACTTTTTCTCAATCTTTTCATTTTCTAAAAGACAGGAAGCTAATAATCCGCCATCACCAAGGGCAACTTCAATTTTCTTTCCTAAAATATCTTCAAGTCTTTTCTTTGTTAATTTTCCTCTAAGTGCATATAAAACAACATCTCTTTTTAATCTTTCAGGAAAAATAATATCTGGATTATGAAAAAAGCCACCGACATCAAATCCAAACCCAGAAGAAAAAACTCTTAATGGATATTTTCTATTAATAAATTTACTTTTGTTATCAAGTAAAACATTATCCAACAAAGAACCTATACCAATTAAATTTGATGTATAAATACTAGAAGATTGAATCTTCCCTTTTCCTAGGAAATCCGAAAAAATATATTTATTTAAAGCATCTCCAAAATTATCAATATCACAAAAATAAGTCAAAATTCCATTATTATTTAAAACCTTTAATACATCTTTACCTTTAACAGATTTATAATGTGAATATACAACTTCCAATTTCATTTTTTCAAAATAATTTTTTGATAGAGAAATTGCTCGTTCCTTATCTTTTTGTGGCATATTCATATTTTCCAAAGCATGAAGATTTTCTCTTTCGTATCTACTCAATCTTTCTAATCTACTAACTTCACAAGAATGACTATCACTATCCGCTCTTACAACATATTTTGCAAGCACCTTTTTTATATAACCACACTTACAAAAATAAAACAAAGGCAAAGCCAACTGTGGGATTTGAGTTTTTACATCTTCTAATATAGACCTATTTGGATTAATTTTCAAAAATGCCTTACTTTTTACCATAAGGAAAGTAGAATGAACATTAACACTATCTAAATGAGATACATTATCCCAAAATATATCCTTATCAGATCTAGAATAATCCCTTCTTTGCACATAAATAACTTTTAATGTATTTTCAAGGACATGTTCAACTTCAGCCGAAACAAAATCATATTCTGCATTATTTTTCAAAAAAGAACTCATTTCTTCAAAAAAAGTAGGCAAAATAATATCATCACTATCAATCCAACACAAATAATCACCTGTAAAAATTTTAAGTCCCTTATTTATAGCCGACGCCTGACCTCCATTTTCTTTTTTTATATAAATAAAATCCCAACCTTTCTCTTTAAATTTATCTTCATACGAAAGAATTATATCTTCCGTATTATCAGTAGAACCATCATTAACAAAAATAAGCTCTACATTTTTATATGTTTGAGATAACATACCATTTATATAATTATGTAAATAACTAGCACCATTAAAACAAGGTGTTATACAAGACACTTTTCCATTCATTTTATTTCTCCTTTAAATATAACTCTAAAAAGTCCACGAATATAATTTCTATAATAAACCCAAGCACTTTTATCACGTTTTATATGAGCTCTATCTGCATCTATATAAAACTTTATTCTTGAAATTCTTCTATTAATTTTTGAAATAATACTGACCTTAAATTTTTTCGCCTTTATCCACCTATCTTGCATCAAAATACCAACATAATATTTTTTAATATCCTCAATATTCTCACCAACACTTCTCCATAATTTTAATTCCGCATTATAATTAAATACTTTGAAAAAATTTTCACAAGGCATAAAGTCAATACACCTAGATTTTAACAAATATTCACCATGCCAAACATTTTCAAGAGGAACTTTTTTAATAAGATTTTCAATTTTATCCACATTCTTTTCCAATTCAGATAAAACTTTTGAACTCATAACAGGATTAGAATAAAAAGAATATTCCTTGCCATCCCTATTCAAATAATTTCTGATTTTCAACTCGTTTTCAAAAACATTTTTATCACCAAGACAATAAGAAAGTTCCTTAAAATACTTATTTTCATGCATAACTATATAAGGAACATTTTCACTATACATAAAATCACTCGTATAAAAATCACGAATAAAATAACTATCACTATCAAGAACCAAATAAAAATTACAGAAGTCCAATTTATAAAATTTCATTTTTACAATTTGTTGAGATATCCAACCAGGCATATCAGGTGTAAAACCTAAAATCTCCTCATCTATTAAAATACTAAATTTATAAGAAGCTGTATGCTTTATAGTTTTAAAAAGCTCCATATCAGCCTTTGGCACACTAATATAAAAAGGCAAATTGTCTTTGTTATACTTATCAACTGATTCTTTAAGAATTTTAAATCTTTCAAAATCCCCTTTATAGGTTTTACAAAATAAAACAAAATTATCCATTAAAGACATCCTTTAATATTCTTTTTGCTCTTTCTACTGAAAAATATTTCTTAAAATACTCTTGCTCTTTTCTGGAAACTTGCTCATAAAATTCCTTATCATTAAGAAGCTTATTTATATTATTAGCAAACTCAACAGCATCATCAGTCAACAAACAACCATTTTCTGTTTTATCAAGGAAACCATCACACGCAGACATAGTTCCACATACAGGTATTCCATAAGACATAGCTGTCACAGTTTTCACTTTAAGTCCAGTTCCACCGAACATAGGAACAATTGCAATTTTTGTTTTGAAATATAAATCATCTAAATTTTCAACATAATCATAAAATTTTATATTATCCTTTTCCATTTGTTTATAGATAGAAGGATTATTATCCCTTATCATTTTGGAAACTTTTCCACAAACAACTAATTTTACATTTTTAAGTTTAGGGAAAACATTATCATAAAACCATAAAATAGAATTGTAATTATATATATTACAGAAACCAACAAATAATAAATCTATATCCTTTTCATAACCACTTACATCTTTACTTTCTGAAAAAAAAGGTAACCAATGAAACCTTTTATTTGGATAAAATTTTTCAAACAAAGCCTTTTCATCATACGAAATACACAAAACATCATCATAATATTGAAAAAGTTTTACTTCCTCTTCAAAATACACTCCCATATTAAAATTATTATATGTATGAAAGAAATGTTGTAATGTATTAAAATCATGTAAAAGATTTACAATCTTAGTATTTGGATTTAAATTTGTAAACCTAAATAAATCTGAATAATTTATATAATTTGCAAATATATAAGAATAATCATTATTCTTTATAATATCCTGAAACAAAGAAATAAACTCATTATTTCCCCAAAACGATTTTGAATAATTAAATTTAGAATGAGATTTAATCTTCGTCATTGCGGGTAGAAATAAATTATCAATATATTTATACTTTTTATTAAGTTCTTCAAAAGTATCAAAACATTTCAAAGGAGCTGACGATAAAAAATCTATCTTAAAGCCCATAGACTTCAATTCAGTTATAATTTTAAAAAGATAAGTACAATTACCTGCATCATTACGTAAAAAGTTATCATGATTTATCAATAAAATTCTATCATTAAATTTTTTTAAATTCCTAGAAGATAAATTTTTTTTATCAACATCAAAACCTATATCATAAAAACTCTTTTTCTTTTTTTTTAAATTATACCTAACTTTATCCCTTAATCTCTTATTACGAATGAAAAGACATATAAAATTAACCAAAAAACTTCTCATAAGAACTCCTTTTATCTTTAAAACAATTTTTTAATTGAAGAAACCATCTTTTCAACAGATTCATCCCAAGAAAATAATAATAATCTATCTTTTTGTTTTTCAATTAAATCTTTCTTAAATGTTTCATCAGTCAAAAGTCGTTTTATCATATTCGCAGTTTCTTCTACATCATATCCAGATACATAAGCACACGCATCACCACCTACTTCAAAAAGAGATGAATTATTACATGTTATAACAGGCGCACCACATTTCATTGCTTCTAAAACAGGAAGCCCAAAGCCCTCATATAAACTAGGATACATAAAAATACTAGCACCACTATACAAAGCGGATAAATCTTCATCTTCAACATAACCAGTTATAATAATCCTATCCTTATACTTTTCAAAATCAACTATTCCATCATTAGTATAATCATAAGAAAATAACTTTTTACCACCTATAACCAAACACAAATCTTTATTTTTTGTTTCATTTATATATTTAATAAAAGATTTAATAATATGAGAAAAATTTTTTCTTGGATTAGCCTCACTTAAACAAAATAAATAAGGTTTATTAGGAATATTATATTTATTTAAGATACAAGTTATATCTTTATTTGATTTTTTAGAAAATCTATCATCAACACCTAAATACACAACCTGCGTTTTATCAAAAGGATAAGGATAACGATACCGTAGGAAATCATTTCTTGTATACTCAGATACAAAAAAAATCATATCTGTATCAACATCTTCCACATAGTGCCTAAATTTAGTTAAATTCAATTTATAACATTTAGAAAAAACTGGATATAAAATTGGAATAATATCATGCACTATACAAACAGATTTCAACCCAACTTTCTTAACCATTTTTGAAATAGGAGGATATGGAGAAAAATAACAATCAAACTCTTTTAATTTATTACCATAACTACGACTAAGAACTTTTCTTAACATCCAACTATAAAATTTATGATATAAAATTCTATGATTAGTTGTTCTTAAAAGCCTTGGCATTCTAACTATATTAGGAACAAGGTGATCAAGCCCCCTACTTTTTAAATATGCCTCTGGATCTCCTTTGGTATTTGTCATTAAAAAATAAAGTTCAATATCAGAATTTTTTGCAAGTCTTTTAAAAAGTTCATCACATACACGGAAAATACCAGTTTGCTCTTGAATAAAAGCCTTTGCTAACAATTGTCCATCAAAAAGCAGTTTTATTTTTTTTACCATTTATACTTATTTTGCATCCTTCCATTCTTTTAATAACCAAGAGGAAGAGTTAGGTTTCTGTCTTCCAGAAACTTTAAATCCAACATTATATTTTATATCAATTCCACATTCTTTACACACAGGAATTTCAGGAATATTATCAGCATTTCTATCCCCACCCTTTGCAAAAACAAGCTCATCATCAGGATACTTTTCACGACATTTTCTAAGTCCATCACAACAAGAACCATCATCGTCATTAAAAGAAATCACATCAATAACTCCCTTAATATTTTCCATAATAGTTTTTCTTGTATCAAATTTCATAAATGCCTTACCCTTTTTACGGACAAGCCAAGCATCACTATTTAAAAGAGCAATAACGCCATCAGAATTTTCACGACTTTCAATGATATTTTCAATATGGCCTTCATGAATTGGGTCAAAACCACCCGATACTATATAATATTTTGACATTTAAAACCTTTCTTAAAAATAAAAAATAATCTAATTTTATCTTTAAAAGAAATAAACTTATAAAGTTCCATTTCTTCTATTCTTTTAATTATATTATCTAATTGTTGAATATATTGAATCCTTAAAATACCAGTCAAATCTTTCAAATGATGAATATAATCTCTAACAATAGATGCTATAACAAATTTACTAAATTTATTATAATCAAAACATAACAAATTATCAAGAGTTAAATTTCCAGATTTAAACAAATCCAATACATTACCATTTTTTGAAACAGAAGAAGAATTGTTATTATTAATTCTATAATAATAAAGTTTTTTATTAACCACAGAAATTCTTTCAGCCTTCACAAAAGCATCAAACATAACAGGAGTATCTTCAAAAATAATATTTTCAGGAAACTTTAAATTTTTCAAATAAAAATCACGCTTAAAAATTTTATTCCAACACACAGCAATACAAAAAAAACTTCTTCTACTTGGAGCACAAGATAGATTATTCATATTAAAGACATCTTTTTTCAAGAAAATTTTATCTATTTTTGATTTTTTAGATGAAACTTTACCAGATCCAAGAAATCTGTAATAATCACACATCACAATATCAGCATCAGTCGCCTTAGCTTTGTTATAAAGTTCCTCATACATAGAAGACGAAATACAATCATCACCATCAACAAAGCCAATATATTCACCTGTGGCAATTTTAACGCCTTCGTTTCTTGCCTTACCTTGCTTACCATTTACTTGATGAATAACCTTAACTCTTTTATCTTTTTTTGCATACTCATCACAAATTTTTCCACTATTATCACAACTGCCATCATCAACCAAAATAACTTCTATATCTTGCAAGCTTTGAGCCAAAACTCTATTGACACAATCATAGATATATTTTTCAACATTATACACAGGTATAATAATAGAAACCTTAACTTTATTTTGCATTTTAAACCTTATTCAAATTCAATATAAATAAGATAACAAAATGCGAATAAAAAATCAATAATAAATTATTTCAATATATTCTCACACTCCTCCGCCATTTCACTATCTTTTTTCGCTTTACTTATAGAAATAGCACTAAGGACAGTAGAAGCACCCGATGTGCCCGTGGAAATTCCCGCCATAATGTTAGAAGCAAGGTTCAAATTCTTCTCTTTCTTTTCTGCCTCATCACCTTCAGCATTACGAACATTCTTACTATTTGCCATAGCAGAGGTAATAGTTCCAGCAATACTTGTTGCTGTTCCAATACCAGAAGTCACAGCCGATGCGGTTGACATAGTTTGAACTTGCTTTATGTTATCTTTATCATAACCCTTACAAGCTTTAAGTATGTCATCTGCCTTTGTGTAAACAGCAGATTTAGAAGGCTCCACATCCAAATCATCAATATCAGATAGGAATTGACTTTTTGCCATTTTAAGCTCATCAATAGCATTATTACAACTTTTCATTTTCTCCGCCAATTTTTTCGCATTAATTGAGGAAGCAATAGATGTTCCCGTAGAAACCGCCGAAGTTGCAATACTTCCCGCCATAAGCCCAGTTCTGACATTACCGAGGGTTTGGGATAGCTTTGTATCCTTATCAATTTCTTTTTGTAGGGCAGTTTGTTTTTTCTCTATATCCTCTTTTGTAGCAGTAGATGGGAGTCCATCTAAAACGTTTGAAACTTCACCGCTTAATATTGCTTGGTCAAACTCCTCATCTGACATTTCTAATAATTTTTTAATATCACTACTTTGCTGTTTATTTTCTTCAATTTTTTTATCTTTTACACTCTTTATAATACCAGTTGTCAAAGCACCACCAGAGGTAAGGGTTCCAACACCACTTACAACCGTTGTTGCAACGTTAAGACCGAATATACTATCTAAATCCTTCTTAATCCCAGAACAGGAATTCTTCACAGCATTTATTTTCTCTTGAAGCTTACTACTTGCAACACCTAACTCTGTCTGACCTTCTATAATTTCATTTATCTCCAACTCCTCCATAGCATTCTGCACATCTGATTCCTCTAATGCAGTCGCATTCGCTGTTGTCACAGAAGTAGTATTCGTATTTACTGCATTCCTCCTCTTGTTTGCTTTCCTAGGAGCAGAAAATACTACACCACTGTTCATTAACATTACTAAACTTAAAGTTATTATTGATACTTTTCTCATTTTTATTCTCCTTTAGTTATCTTCTATCACATGAAAATTGTGGAGGTTCATTTGGTCGTGTCTCAAAACCATAAGCATAACATATATACTTATCATTTTTACAGGTCCAATGTATTTTTTTGGTTTCAGTACAACTTAACCTACCATATGCATTCTTCCCGTATAAACCTGTATTACTGCTTATATAATATGCAACATCATTCTCTGTATAATCTTCTATTTTTTTATTATATGTTTCTTTAGTATAATATTCAAAGCTAGCGTCTTGTAAATCTTCATCTTCTTGTTTTGATAGACAAGTTCTTTTATGAACAATTATCTCATTTGGATCATAACTTGCATAACATTTATATTTATCATTTTCACACTTGTAATAAATATCTTTATCTTTAGTACATTTAAAATTGTTTCCATATACACCTCCATATCCATATTCTTTTCCATTAAGATAATATTGAACATATTCCGAATGGTCTTTTTGAATATATTCATTTGCATGTAAAACAAAACTATTAATACAATCGCTGAATTTATGTTTATTGATTTCTATTTCTGCATCATCATCACTATCGAAAGATAAAGATATACATATTTTATATTCTGGGGTTAATCTAAATGTATTGTAATATTTAGGAATTTCATACTGTTCAAGTTTACTTTTCACTCTATTATATAATTCTTGAAGTTCCGTTTTTGATTGAAGGTCTTCTTTATTTTGTGAATAACAATCTTTTTCTAAGATAAAACAAAATATAGGTAGGATAAATATTGAAGTTTTTAAAAGCTTGCAGATGTGATAAATCCTTGAATTTACAAGGCTATTTACCCCCCCCCACTAGTTTTTTTAATCATATTAATTCTCCTTTTCTTTTATTAATAATCTATTTCATAATACCACAATTTGGGAATATATGCAACAGGTAAAATTAAAAAATATTTATAGAAAAGATTCAATTATTAGCGCCCCGCCCACAATGTGGGGCGCTGGGCGTCCGCTTGCTGACTTAAACAATAAACATAATTTATCAACCAGTAGTAAGTTTTGCAAAAAACTTACAGTCGCCCTCCCTTACCCCGCCTTGCGGGAGGGCGACAACCAACAAGGAGGTAATGTGGAGGGGATAAATTTAACTAGTAAAGAAAGGAGAGATGAAAATGCAACAATTAATAAAACTAAATAATTACAAAAAGAGCACACCCCGCAAGGGGGGGGGGTAAGGGGTGTGCTCTGTAAAATTGATNACATCAATTTTACTATAAATGAATCTTTGCNAACCAATAAAAAAAACAACCTCCCAAAACGGGAGGCATTTTTTACATTTCTTTTTTTCTTCCTAAATTCTTATGTCGGATAGANGCATCAAGCTCCTTTTTCCTCATACGAATATTTTTAGGTGTTATTTCAAGAAGCTCATCATCCGCAATATATGAAAGCATCTCTTCCAATGTCATATATCTTGCAGGAGATAGCACAGTCGCCTCATCATGACCNGCGGCACGCATATTTGTTAATGCTTTACCCTTCACAGGATTAATTTCCAAATCNTTATCCTTTGCATGCTCACCAACAATCATACCAGAATAAACCTCTACACCNGCACCAACGAAAAGTTGACCTCTCGCCTCCAAAGCATAAAGTGAGTAAGCNGTTGTAGGACCATTTTCCATTGAAACAAGAACACCGTTTCTGTATCTTTCAATCGGACCAGCNTATGGTTCATAATCACTAAACACACGATTCAAAATACCAGTTCCACGTGTATCAGTNCTAAATTCAGAAAGATATCCAATCATACCACGAGAAGGCACTTTGAAAACAAGACGTAATTTGTTTCCACCACTTGGTTTCATNTCTGTCATAGTTCCCTTTCGTTTAGAAAGTTTTTCAACAACTACACCAGAAAATTCNTCATCAACATCAACNATAACTTCTTCAAATGGTTCACATTTTACACCATCAATTTCCTTAAAAACAACACGAGGACGAGAAACAGAAAATTCAAATCCCTCACGTCTCATTTGNTCAATCAAAATACCAAGTTGNAATTCACCACGTCCAGANACTTCAAACGATTCGTTTGTTTCACTTCGCTCAATACGAAGGGCGATATTTGANTCCGCCTCCTTTTGAAGTCTGTCCCAAATCACNCGGGATGTNAGCTTTGCCCTGTCNCCATCTTTACCAGCAAGTGGCGAAGTGTTAACAGAAAATGTCATAGTCAAAGTTGGTGGATCAATAGGTTGAGCCTTAATAGCTTCATTTACACTTAAATCACAAAGTGTTTCACCCACAGTCGCCTTTGAAAATCCAGCAACAGAAACAATATCACCAGCCTCCGCCTCTTCCAATGGNACTCTGTTTATACCACGGAAAGCAAGNATTTTTGTAATCTTTGCCTGTTCCACAGTTTTCCCNTCAAGAGANATTGCCTTCACTGGCATATTCATTTTNACACGACCAGACATAATTTTACCTGTTAAAATTCTGCCAAGNAAATTATCACNAGAAAGTGTTGTTGCAAGCATTTTAAACGGTGCATCAACTTCTACCTTAGGGGCAGGAACATGCTTTATAATCAAATCAAACAAAGGCTTCAAATCCTTATTTGGTTTATCCATATCCTCTATATTCTCAATCGCCCAACCTTCACGACCAACTGCNTAAAGTGTAGGGAAATCAAGNTGTTCATCAGTNGCACCCATCTTATCAAACAAATCAAAAATCTCATTTAAAACTTCATCTGGTCTTGCATCACCTCTATCAATCTTGTTTATCACAACAATAGGTTTAAGTCCCAAACCCAAAGCCTTTCCAAGAACAAACTTTGTTTGTGGAAGAGGACCTTCGGAACTGTCAACCAACAATACAACACCATCCACCATATTAAGGATTCGTTCAACCTCACCACCGAAATCGGCGTGCCCTGGTGTATCAACNATATTGATTCTGTATCCGTCATATTCAAGAGAAGTACACTTTGCAAGTATAGTAATACCACGCTCACGTTCAATATCACCGCTATCCATAACACGTTCAGCAACCTTTTCATTATCACGAAAAGTTCCACTTTGTTTAAGCATAGCATCAACCAAGGTTGTTTTTCCATGGTCAACATGAGCAATAATAGCAATATTTCTTATTTCCATAATTAAACCTTTATTTTTATATGTTAAGTATTNAGCTAAAATACACCTAAATATAACNNCTTGCAAGATTTTTTTTTATTTTTATTAAAAAACTTGAAAATTACTTCAATTATTGATTTAATATATACATTATATAACNTACNNANNAAAAAAATGTCAAAATTAGTATTTTTATTTACTTTACTATTTTCAAATNCAGTTTTTGCAAATCCAGCTTGCATAGTATGCACTGTNGCAATGGGTGCTTTTCTTGGTATTTCAAGGGCATTAGGCATTTCNGATAATGCAACAGGAGTTTGGATTGGAGCNATTATTTTAATGATTTATTTTTTCTGTATCAAATTTTCAGAAAAGAAAAAATGGACTTTTAAGGGATACCATCTTTTTTGGGCACTAATGACATTACTTCTTGTCCCATCAATGTATTTATTAGTCCCATATGAAATGAATACTTTTTTTGGAGTAGATAGCTTTTTAATAAGTATGATTGCAGGCGCATTAACATTCTGGCTTTCACAAGTGATTTATCAAAAGTTAAAGGAAAGACACGGCGGACACGCACATTTTCCATTTGAAAAAGTTGTATTCGCAGTAGTTTTTCTTCTTATAGTATCTGTGATTTTTAATTATTTATAATATTTAAAAGGAGGAGCAAAAATGTCAAAGAAAGAAACAAGAGAGAAATCTATCAAAGAGTTCGTAGAAAAAATCGACAATATGAAAAAACTTAACCCAAAGGATTTGTCTTCCGACCAAGACCTCTCCATCGCCATCATGAACCTTATCTCCATAGAAGAACACCTAGTCTTCTCTGGCGCTAAAACTGGAAAATCATCTTTCTATGACCTCATCAACGAAATCCGCGAAATGAGGAAAAACCTCCTCCAAAAAATTATCAAATCTTACGAGGGCGAAGTCTGGTGCATCTCTAAACACCTCCTCGCTTCTTCCATGAGACTTATGGAAGTAGGCACAAAACAACTCTCTATGGGAAACAGCAAAGACGCCTATGATTTGTTCGATAAATCTTACGAGTTGTATTGCTTATTCTGGGGATTAAATATGAATGCAATAAACCTAGCAGATGTGAAATGGGTAGCAGATGTTGGGGTAGATGTGAAGGACATAGAGAAGCACATAGCGAACATAAAGGATGTAGCAAAGGATAAGCCAGAGCCTACAAAGGCGGAAAAATCTGGCACTATGTCAAAGTTAAAGGAAAGTATTAAGAAGGCTGTTAATTGTTGTATTGAGTAGGAATTAAAAATGTTATTTCCAAATGAAAGCGAAATTAATTCCTTATTAAAAGAAGCAAAAACAATTTGCAAAAGAAATAACATTACATTAGGTTGGATTGACCATTCTTACTACGTCGCAAACATAGCATCAAGCATTGCAAAAAAATTAAATATGGATGAAAAATTTGCCTATACAGCAGGTCTATTTCACGATATAGGAAGATGTTTTGAACCAAAAACAAAAGTTGGTATCCATTTCCATGAAATAGAGGGCTTTAAATTCCTAACCCAAAAGGGCTATCCTGATTTGGCAAGATTTTGCATTACCCATGGCTTTATTGATAAATTAAATATGAAAAAAAATACTCATCTTTTTAATGGTGTTAATGACAACGATAGAAATTTTTATTTTGATTTTATAAAAAATATTTCTATCAACGAATACGACAAACTTATTGAACTTTCCGATAATCTTGCTGTAAAGGAAGGATATATCACCTTGGAACAACGCCTAATTGATTTAATGAAAAGACATAAATATGGCACAAAGACTTATTGGCTATCAAAGTTTGATGAGGTTGTTAAATTAAAAGAATACTTTGATGAAAAATTGGGAATGCCCGTTTATAAAGTAATTCCAAATTTCATTGATGAAAGTTTAAAATTCAAATACAATAAATAAAAAGGATTAAAAATGATAATTGCAACATTTAATGTAAACTCTGTTCGCGCCCATCTTGAAAACATTTTAAATTGGATAAATAAAGAAAGTCCCGATGTTATTTTAATGCAAGAAATTAAATGTCAAAACGAACAATTCCCATACGAATTTTTTGAAAACGAAGGCTATAATATAAAGGTCTACGGTCAAAAATCCTATAACGGTGTTGCAATACTTTCTCGCTATTCTATTGAAGATGTCGTATACGGACTTCCTACATACAAAGAAGATTCTTCCGCCCGTTATATAGAGGCACTAATTGACGGCAGATTAAGGGTTGCAAGTGTCTATGCTCCAAACGGAAATCCTGTTCCATCGGAAAAATTTGCATACAAACTTCTCTGGATGCAACGTTTTAAGGAATATCTTCAAACACTTCTTAAAAACAATGAACCTTTAATTATTGGTGGAGATTTCAATGTCGCCCTTACAGACAAGGAAATTTATAACCCTCTTGCATTTGTTGATGACGCAATCGCACAACCAGAATCAAGACAAGCTATGAAAGAATTATTTGATTTAGGTTTCAATGACACATACCGACTTTTTGACCCAGATAATGAAAAGGCATATACCTACTTTGGATACAGAGGTGGCTGTTTTCAAAAAGGCTACGGCATTCTACTTGATTACTTCTTAACAAATGATAAAGCAAGAGACTTAATTACCTCTGTGGGAATATCCATTGAACCAAGGGGCAATGAAAAACCATCTGACCATACACCACTTTGGATAGAGGTTAAATAGCCTATCTTCCAAATTTTTTGTAATCTTCAAAAATGAATTTATTGTCTTCTAAATTAAATTCCAAAATTTCCCTATGTCGCAACATTTTGAAATCAGAAAGTTCTGGAATACCCGCAACAAACGATTTAATCGTAAATCCATGCGATACGACAAGAATTTTTTTATACTGAGGATATTTATTCACAAAATTCAAAATCGCATTTTCAAATCTCTCTTTTGCTTGTGCTTTACTTTCACCATTAGGATAGGAAAAGTTTTGATATTCCAAATCATTTGAAAACATACAATCACGAATAGTTTGCCCCTCACTAACAACAAAATCCTTTCCCGACACATATCCTTTATATATCAACGGAGGATTAAATTTCATCGCACCAAATTCATCAACAGTCATAGTATTAATATTCCCACCATACATTTCCTCCAATCCATTTACAAGCACTATAAAAGCATTGTTATATGTTGAAATAATTGATGCAGTTGCTACTGCTCGTTTAAGAGGTGAAGATATAATTATATCAATATCCTTTGGTAAATTTTGCCCAACATAGTTAGCATCAGCCTTTCCATTTTCATTTATTGAATAGGTATCAACTTGACATTGAATGATGCCTCTACCATTAAGCTCTGTTTCCCCATGCCTTACAATAAAAAGCTTTTTCATTATTATCCCCTTACATTCCCATTTATACTTTCAAGAATTTTTTCATTCTTTAACATCATTTTACCATCTGCATTATAAACAGTTCCACGAACATCAACCATCATATGCCTTTTGTGAGAAGAAGACAAATCCTTCCTGTCAATAAAAGTTCCTTTATAAATCCAAACTTGATTGCCACGACTTCCATCAACTATTTCCGATTCCCTTTTTATTTCATCATAAAAGTCTATTTCTTGATGATTCTTACACCATTTTGTATGTCCACGCATACATCCAAAAACCATATTTGGAACTTTTGCTTTGTATTTGTAAATAAAGTTATCAAAATCCGCCTTATCTTTCCATCTTCCAGAATACATCAAAGTTTTTAAACAAAGTGTACTTTTAAAGTCAGATTGATTCGGAATTAAATGCTCATTTTCCTTATAAACAGAAATATTTATAGTATCACAAATCCCATCTAATTTTTTTATTATATCAGGTTTAGTATAGTTTGTCGTAATAACCGTAAAGAAACCTAAACGTTTACAAAACTTCGCAATTTCAATTATATCTTTATGTAATGTAGGTTCACCACCACCGATAAGAATAGTTGTAATTCCATTAGCCTTTGCAGTATCAAGATTTTTGTAAACATCTTCCATACTCATAAAGCCCTTTATCCCTTTATGAGCAGAATCCCTACAAAATTTACAAGTCATATTGCATTCATGTGTAATCCAAAGAGTAAGATTTTTGCTTATATCTGTTTCTGGTGTCCACATAAGAAAGCCTATTTTCTTGTCATATTTTCAAACTTTAAAATACGCTTCTCTCTCACTTGTTTTTTACTTAATTTTGAAAGTTTTTTAATCTCATCTTTCAAAGCCTCTTTTACATTAGAAATAGTTTCCTCTTTATTTCTATGCGCACCACCAACAGGCTCTTTAATGATATTATCAATAATGCCTAAATCTAATAAGTCATCAGCAGTCATTTTTAATGCCTTTGTAGCCTCTTCCTTATGTTCTTGACTTCTCCAAAGAATGGACGCACAACCTTCTGGTGAAATAACAGAATATACAGAATTTTCAAGCATAAATACAGTATTTGCAACCGCAATCGCAATCGCACCACCAGAACCACCTTCACCAATCACAACACAAACTGATGGAACTTCTATATCCAAACATTCTTGTATTGAACGAGCAATCGCTTCTGCTTGTCCTCTTGCTTCTGCATCAGCACCAGGGAAAGCACCCGCAGTATCAACCAAAAATATCACAGGAAGTGAAAACTTATCCGCCAATTTCATCAATCTAATTGCTTTTCTGTATCCCTCTGGCTTTGGCATACCAAAATTATGTTTAATACGAGATTCTGTATCACGTCCCTTTTCTTGACCAATAACCATAACTGCTGTATCACCAAGATAACCAATACCGCCAATAATAGCATCATCATTTGAAAAAGCTCTATCGCCAGAAAGCTCAATAAATCCATCAATCATACCATTTATATAATCAAGGGTATGAGGACGTTTTGCATGACGAGCAACTTGTACTCTGTCCCAAGATGAAAGATTTGAATAAAGTTTTTCCAATTCTTCATCACGCTTTGCAACAAGCTTTGCAATTTTGCCCTTTCTTACAGGTGTTTCCTTTAATGCGGAAAGCTCCTCAATTTTAACATCTAATTCTTTAATATCTTTTTCAAAATCTAAATAAATCATTTTAAATTCCTTTTTTAAAAATTATTTATTGTGCATAAGCATTTTTAATAGGTTAGATAAAGTATCCTTCAAATCCTTTCTGTGAACAACAATATCAACCATACCTTGATCTTTTAAATATTCCGCAGTCTGGAATTCAGGAGGCAACTTTTGTTTAATTGTTTGCTCAATAACACGTTTTCCAGCAAAACCAATCACCGCACCCTTTTCCGCAATATGAATATCACCAAGCATTGCAAAGGAAGCAGAAACTCCACCCAAAGTAGGATTCGCAAATACAACAATATAAGGAAGTCCAGCTTCACGAACTTTGTTTACCGCAACAGTAGTTCTTGCCATTTGCATCAAAGAAAGAACAGATTCTTGCATTCTTGCACCACCAGAAGCAGGTATCACAATAAACGCAGCATTCTTTTTAACTGCAAGCTCTGCACCCTTTAAAATAGCTTCTCCAACAAAGGTTCCCATACTTCCGCCCATAAATTCAAAATTAAAGGCACATACAACAGCCTCATTTTTACCAATCTTACCACTGGCAACCGCAATCGCATCTTGCGACTTTGTCTTTGCTCTGTATGTTTCCAACCTATCCTTATACTTTTTTAAATCTTTAAAGTTAATAGGATCATCCTTTACCTTTGGCAAATCAACAAGAGTATATTTACCATCATCAAAAAGACTGTCAAACCTGTCCCCAACTTGTAAGAAAAGATGATAATCACACTTTGGACATACATTTAAATGATTATGCAAATCCTTCCTATACATCAAAGTTGAACATTTAGGACAAGGCACCCACATATTTTCAGGCACATCCTTTATTTTTGAAAACATAGTTTTAATTTTCGGTCTTATAATATCTTTAATCCAATTTACCAATTTAAACTCCTTTATTTATGATTTTTTGATTTATAAAAGATTCTTGCAAACAACACTCCCACAACAAAAGAAAGAAAAGCCAAAGTAATAGTATACAAATACACAGGCATTTCAATTCCAACTTTGAAAGGGAATAAATTAAGAATCATTAAATTGTCATTTTCCACAGAAAATAATAAAATAATAAAAAACAAGACAAAAAAAGATATCCAACTTAATATATTTTTTATCATAATTTTAACTTATATTTTATTGTTTATTTTATTAGAAAGAAATTTTCCTGCCTTAAATTTAACAGAAACTCTTTCAGGAAGATTTATCTTTGCACCACCCTTTGGATTAGATGCAATTTTTGAAGCAAGTTTTTTAGGTGCAAACACACCAAAACCACGAAGTTCAATTCTATGACCATCTGCCAAAGATGAAGATATAGTATCTGTTAATATATCAACAATTTTTTCAATATCACGAACCAAAAGGTGTGATTTGTGTTGATATATCTTTTTTATAATATCACTTCTTGTCATTTTTATCCTTCTTTTAAAGTTTTACAAAGCTTATTAAAGCAAAGATTTACAACTTTTTCAAGTATTTTCTTTGCCCTACCTTTTACATTGCATTTTGTACCTGATTTTGCATATCAAACACACCAAGTAAAACCCATGCAATAATACCAGAAACAAGCAACAATGCAAACGAATTAAGCATAGATGCTTGCTTTTGAATATTTTCTATACTTGAATTTAAAAATTCTGTTGCCACAGCATTAAGTGATTCTTCAAATCCATCAAGTTCTGAATAAATTTCCAAATCTCCTATAAGCTCATCTTCTGGGAAATGCATACCTGATTTTTTAAGCGAAGTTCCTAAGTTATCACCATTTTGCATATACATCAAAGCTGTATCAATTCTTTCTTTTAAATAAGGAGATGAATTCTGCCTTAATGATTGCAAAGCTTTTGATATAGGAGTTCCCGATTCCACAAGCGCAGCCAAACTCATAAGCCACGAAACACCTGTAAACATTCTGTATAATGACCAAGGCGGACATTTATCAAAATAAACACGAAGTGGTCCTGTAAAATTAGCAAACGATAAATAAATAACTAAAATTATCCCACCTAAAACTGCTGGGAAAGTCCACCAATATACTTTAACAAATCCAGAAAGCGCAACCAAAGATTTCGCACTTCCCGTCCATTGCGCATTTTTCGCAAATTCCATAAGTGGAGGCACCATATACACACCCACACCAACAATAATAAGAAGGGAAAGTGCAACCATCATCAAAGGATATGTAACCGCATTAAGAAGTGGTTTTATAATCTTATTTGAACCCTCTGACACTTTTATAACATTAAGCAAAGCTTTTTCAAGTTTGGAAACATCACCAACTGACAACATTAATTTTTCACGAATAGGAGCCCAACCATTAATCGCCGTTGAAAATGAAAGTCCCTTTTCAAGTTCCCTAAGCCACCATGCAACCGCAATAGCCATAGGCTCATCAGGATTCTTTCCATCTTTTGATTCTATCATCCAAATTCTATCCAAAGCATCCATCAAAGTGAACTTATTACGAAGAAGTGCTGCAAGCTTATAATAAATTTTAAGCCTATGTTCATTATTCATAATAACCATAAGTTGATTTAATTTTAAAACGAGCTCATTAGTCGGTATTTTTTTTTGAATTGTTGGCATAATTTTCTCCTTTAATATACAGCATCAGTATCAATCATTCCACACCATCTTTCAACTTCATCAATGGAAATAATACCCCTTAACATCTTTTCAATAGCATCTTCTTTAAGTGTTCGTCCACTAAGCTCATTAGTCCAATAATGAACCGCTTCTTCCTTTTTTCCCTCTGTCAATTTTGAAAGGAAAGTTGAATCAGGTAAAATAATTTCAGAGGCAACAATACGTCCAACTATTCCCTTTCCATTACAAAAAGGACACCCCTTTCCCTTAATATAAGTTTGCTCTATTCCATATTTACCAAATGATTTTTCCAATCTTTCATACGATGGTAAATCAGGGTGATTCTTTATTGGCTCTCTACATTTAGGACATAGTTTTTTGAAAAGTCTTTGTGAAAGAAGACCACGAATAAGCTCGGAATCCTTCAACTTAAACGCATCAATTCCCATATCCAAAAGTCTGTTTACAATAGCAGGAGCGGAGTTCGCGTGAAGTGTGGACCAAACATTGTGTCCCGACAATGCGGCCTTAAAAGTTAATTCCGCAGATGATAAAGTTCTGATTTCTCCAACCATCATAGCATCAGGGTCAGAACGAAGTGCCGCCGCCAAAGCAAGGTTGAACGCCTCTTCCTTTTCCTCTTCCGTCGTCGCATTTGTAACAGGCAACTGCCTTGCCCCTGGAATAGGATATTCAGGAGGATCTTCCACAGTCAAAAGGTTAAGCTCGTAATTCTTCTCTTTCAACATTTTTATCATATTACGTTGAAGAGTTGTTGATTTACCAGAACCCGTAGGACCAGCAATAATACAAAGCCCCGTTGGAAACGCACGCATTTTATAAAGTCTTGAATCTTCGTAATCAGAAAAGCCTAACTCCTTCAAATTATCATCATTTGAAGCCGAAGAATTTGCATACAATAATCGCATAACAAGATAACGCGTTCCAAAAGCGATAGGATTAAATTGTAAACGAATAGAAAGCACATTTTCAGGCAAATATAAATCCTTTTCACCACGAAGAGGTGTTGCACCTAATTTTTGTCCTGCCTGGAATTCATTTTGTGCATAGTTTGAATCAGAAATATCCGCCGATGCGAACACAGATCTTACAAAAGATTCTCCCCAATTCTTATCATATTCAAGTATAGTTTGCATACTTCCAGCAACACGAAACAAAACTGTTGTATGGTCCGCAACTATAACGTGAATATCAGACACTTTCATATCCGCAGCCCTATAAACTATATCAACAAAATCCTTCTGCATCTGATTCGTTGAATTTTCATTTCCAGAGGAAGAAGAATGAGCTTTCTCACTTGTAGAATATATTGTTCCCAACAAACTCATTGATACATAAATAGGTCTGTTGATTTTTCCACCTTTTTTTCTTACCAAAGATTGGAAACTTAAAACTCTACCATCAAATTTATGTGTATTTGAAACTAAAAAAGTTCCATCAGTAAAAAGAGCAAGCAAACTTTGAGTATCTGCACCAACAGGGAATTTTCCCTTTGGACCAGACTCCAAAGAATTACCATTAGAAAAAAGTTTTGAAGTTATATCTTTTGGCGACAATCCCTCAAAAGGATTCACACTCTGAGATGCAACTTCTACTTCTGCACTGTTATTCTCCTCCATTTACCCCTCTATACTTTTATTGATTAAGATACATAACCTTTTTTACACCATCTTTTTGAAGAAGTATACTTGAACTCTTAATACTTTCAACTAACCAACCATCAAGAAGACTTCCTGTTGAAAGCTTAATTGTGGATTTCTTTTCAACATTTTCTACATTAGCAATCAAATTACCACCAGCCCCAACAATAGATTTTATAGTATATTTATCTTCAACAGATGTTTTTTGTTTTGAATTTGCTTGTTTTAAACTTTCTGCATTTCCACCACTTAATACCAAAAGTTGATTCAATTTTGCAACATCATCAGGATTTGATAAATTAGCAGAACTTATAGCTTCTGAAATTTTAAGATTTAATTCCGCTTCTTGTTTTTTCTTTTGAGCTTCTATATCTTGTTGTTGTCTTTCCGTTTCAGCCTTTCTTCTTGCCTCCTCAGCCTTTCTATCTTGCTCTTCAAGTTTTATTTTTCTTGTTCTATCTTCATCTTCTTGTTGCAAAATTAATTTTTTCTTTTCTGCTTGTTGCTTTTCCAAATCAAGCTTTAATTTTCCTTGCTCAATTTTAAGCTTCATAATTGCATTTTGTCTTTCCATAGAAGTAATTTGATTAAACATAGCAGCCGTAGCATCATCTAATTTATACATACCATTAGGATCGTCAATATCAACAGTATTTTCATAAAGATCAGAACCTTCATCATACTCATCACCTACATCATCAAATTCTTCATCATACTCCTCATCATCATAAAACTCTTCTTCATCGTCCCCCGCTTGTGCCATAACATTAGACACATTAAA
>JAAVBN010000013.1 GCA_014803545.1 bacterium
AAAATTTCAAAAACATAAGTGGCTAAAATGGGAAAAAAGAAAAAAAAAGCATCAGAGGAAATAAAAGAAACTATAAAGGCAATCTTTTGGGCAGCAATCCTTGCCATAATAATAAGAACCTTTGCAATAGAACCTTTTCACATTCCATCTGATTCTATGATACCAAATCTATTTGTTGGCGACCATCTGTTTGTATCAAAATTATCCTATGGTTATTCCCGCCAATCATTTCCTTTTTCTCTTCCAATTATAAAGGACAGAATATTTTTCACTGAACCACAGGTCGGCGATGTAGTTGTTTTCAAAAAAATAAAGGGCAAACCAGATAACTACATAAAACGACTTATCGGTCGCCCTGGTGATAAAATCCAAATGAAAAACGGAATACTTAACATAAACGGTCAACCATTAAAACGTGAATATATTGATAAATTTTATATCGTAAATTTACCATATAACCTAAGGAAATCCGATAGCCTTACAATTACGACCCAAGACGCCCAAACCTTAACCGTAATTGATACAAAAAAATTATATCTAAACGGCCGTCCACTTAAAAAGGACCAATATACTATCGCCTATAAGGAAATTCCAAATTTCAAGGGCGAAGCAGTAGAGCTTAACAAATATAAATACACCCTTCCAAATGGAAAGGAACATTTCGTAATTGAAATAAGTGATTCGGAACAAATGGATAATACAATTGAATACATTGTTCCAGAAGACCACTACTTTATGATGGGAGATAATCGCGATATGTCCGAAGATAGTCGCTTTTTAGATGAAGTAGGCTACATCCACCGCCGTGATTTAATCGGACACGCAAATTTAATTTTCTATTCCCATAATAACTCGGTAAACATATTTGAGATATGGAAATACCTAAAACCAATAAGATATGAAAGAATTTTTAACAAAATAAAGTAAAAAAAAATGATAAAAGAAACAATAGTTGATGATATTTATTCACCAAAACCAACAAAAAAACAAAAAAAAGTAAAAATAACTTACGATGATTTTTGTGAAATTTTAAATTACCGTTTTAAAAAAGTAATTCTTTTAAAACGCGCCCTTACCCATTCAAGCTTTACAAAAAATCGTCTTGAAAATAATCAACGCTTGGAATTCCTTGGCGACCGCGTTTTGGGATTATCAATCGCAACAATACTATACGAAAATTATCCACTTGAAGACGAAGGCTCCCTCGCTATCCGCCATTCAACCCTTGTATCAACAAAGGCTCTTGCTGGCATAGCTGATAAAGTAAGAATAGCCGACCTTCTTGAACTATCACCACAGGAGTTAAAAAGAAAGGGATACAAAAATAAAAACATCCTCGCCGACTCTATGGAAGCTTTACTTGGCGCAATTTATTTGGACAGCGGTTTTGAAGCTGCATTTAAAATAATACAAAGACTTTGGGCGGAAAACATTGAAAAATCAAAAACTCCATTAAAGGATTCAAAAAGCAAACTTCAAGAATACACACAAAAGAAAACTAATACCCATCCAACATACACTTTACTTGAAAAAATTGGTCCTTCACACTCACCAACATTCAAGGTCACCTGCACAGTTGAAGATATAACTGAAATTTCCGAAGGTCCATCAAAACGTGATGCGGAACAATTTACTGCTGCAAAAATCCTCAGAAAATTAAATCTTCTAAACGAAGAAGAATTAGAAGATTTAAAATTATATGAGGAATCTATTCAAAAAGAAAAAGAAGAAACCAAGGAAACAAAGGATATAGTAGTTGAACCTATCGTATTTTAGTATAAAGATACAACTCTAATGTCCTTAAAAGCAACTTTGATTTTTCATCATTTTTTTCAAAAAGATTAGTTTCAAGAGAAATTATCTCTGAATAATCACGCTTATCCAAAATAGTTTCCAACCTTCTTACAAATTTTGAACCCAATTTATAGTAAATATCAAACTCTTCATCTAAATTAACAGACCTTTGCACAAACAATAAATCTTTCTTTTTTTCCATATGACCATAAAACTCCCTTAACAACAAATTTTCTAAACCTGTTGATTTACGAGATACAGGAGCTTTACCATTTACAACATCTTTTCTTAAAACTTTATACATAATAAATCCTTTCATTTAAAAATATTTAAAACATATTATATAAATAAAACGAAAAATCAATAAGAAATTATACAAATATTACTTAAAAGCCTCTAAAATACGCTTACCAGTAGCGGAATTTTCAAGTATCGCCTCATTTTCCTTCAAATCAATATCAACCAACTTTCCATCAACAAGAGCAACCTTTCTATCCATTTTCTTTGCAAGTATAGGATTATGTGTAGCAACAAACGCCGTCATATTATCATTTTTCACACGNTATAATAAATTTTCAAAAACCGCCTCTGAATTATATGGATCAAGATTCCCCGTTGGCTCATCTGCCAACAATANCATAGGCGAATTTGCAAGAGCCCTCGCAATCGCAACCCTTTGTTGTTCACCACCAGACATTTCCATCGGTTTATGATTNGCNCTNTNNNTNAANCCCATCTTATCCAAATGAACTTTTGCAANTTCCAANGCCTTACTTTTCTTCANTCCATTAATCAAAAGAGGNAACATCACATTTTCCACCGCCGAAAAATCCGCAAACAAATTATGNTGTTGATAAACAAAACCAATNTTTTTACACCTTAATTTAGTTTTCTGATTATCATTAAATTTTGATGTGCTTTTCCCATCAACNANAACNTCACCACTATCNGCTTTATCAAGAAGCCCTGCTGTGTAAAGAAGTGTAGATTTTCCAGTTCCCGAAGGTCCAATCAACGCAACAATTTCNCCCNTTTTAATTGAAAAAGAAGCATCGTTAAGTATCACAATCTTACTTTTACCTTGATTGAAAGATTTATTAAGCNCTTTTAATTCTAAAACTACTTTTTCTTCCATTTTATTCATACCTTAATACATCAATTGGTTCTTGCTTTGCAGCCTTTCGTGAAGGATAAAGCGTTGCCAAAAATGAAATAGCAAGAGCCATCAAAACAACCCATAACACTTGACTATATTCAACCTTAGAAGGAAGCTCCGTCAAAAAGTATACATCATCAGGGAACAATTTTGTTCCAGTTATCGCCTGAAATACTTGCCTTACCCATTCAATATTAAAACTTATAAGAAGTCCAAGCCCCACACCAAAAAACGTTCCAACAACACCAATAAAACTTCCCGCAATAAAAAAGATTCGCATCACATTNCCCCTNCTTGCACCAATAGTCCTAAACACAGCAATNTCATGNGANTTTTCCTTCACCAACATAACAAGCGAAGAAATTATGTTAAANGANGCAACNAAAATAATCAGTGTCAAAATCAAAAACATAACNTTCCTTTCTACATTTAACGCAGATACAAACGAAGAATTTTGACTTTGCCATGTATATACCCTAAATGCAGGAGTAATAANAGGTTTCACCTTCTCNGCAAAANNAACAGANTCATCAGGNTTATTTAAAAATATTTCTATATGAGAAACTTTGTTTTCCAAATCAAAAAATACCTGTGCATCACTAAGTTGCATAAATACAAATCCAGAATCATAAATAGACATACCNGTATTNAACACAGCACCAACACGATAGGANTTTATTCTTGGCACAGTTCCAAAGGCCGTGATATTTCCCCTTGCCGTAGTCAAAGTTATATCATCNCCAATATCAATACCAAGNTTATTTGCAAGCTGATACCCAATAACNACATCACCTTTCTCTAAACGAGGGAATTCATTTCCTTCCATATCAAGCCCATAAACACTTTTAAATGNAGGAGTNAACTTCGCCATATCCTGAGGNNTCATCGCACGAAGCATTCCACCNATAGAAACNCCCTCNGACGACATCATAACNTGNTCTTCNATAATAGGAACAATAAAATCNTTATTTTTTATATAAGANGANAAATCAGATGANGTAATTTTTNCAATAACCTTNTCTGGATTNTNAAATTCACGTNTAAACGAAGACATAACNGTTATATGCCCATTCATCCCAAGAATTTTAGAAAGCATTTCCTCCCTNAACCCATTCATAACNGACATCACAATAACAAGAGTTGCCACTCCCAAAGTAATCCCTATAAGAGAAAGCCANGAAATCACAGAAATAAAACCATCTTTTCTTTTTGATTTTAAATATCGCCAAGCAACCAAAAACTCAAAATACTTAAACATAAAAAAACCTTTTACTTTTCAAGAGGATGAACAATTTTTATAATCCTAGGACTTATCAANACAACTAATTCAGCATTAGGAGGAATAATAGTTTCCTTTCCNTCAACAAAATATTGTGTAGGAATACCAATAATCAAGATATTATCNCCAAGTCTGCTTNGAACAGTATANTTTGCAATATCACCATTAGANGTTCTAAGCACAANAGTNGAATCAATCTTTCCAACATTTTTATCATTTGGATAGAATTGAGCCTGTGCCAAAATNTTAAGGTCAGTTTCCAANCTTACCTCTCTACCACATCTACCAATATCAAACCTACCTTGCCATCTATCAGGAGTAATGAAAGTTCCACTTGAAACCAACACAACATTTGCCTGAGGTTTCAAAAATTCATACAAACTATCCCTATTAAAGTTAGATGACACAACCAATGCACGACCGATAACTCCCTTTTGAGAAAGTTTTATAGAACCAGAATTAAATGCCTCTAATATATTCATCCAAACAATAGAATTATCCAAAGATCTAGGATAAACACGATAAACATCTATATCAAATGCAAGAAGATAATTTTCAATTGCAAATTTATTAATAATATTCCTTACCTTATCTTCAACAACAACATCTCCTTGAAATATAATAACCTTATCTTCCCAATCAATAACTATATCATCAATATCTGCACCACGAAGAGCATCTTCCATAGCAAGCACAACATCAGATGAAAGTGGCACATGCAAATTCCACTTTGCATATTTACGAAGAGTAATCCTCTTTATCCTGTTATCATAAGAATAATATACATTTCCAAGAGAAGTAATCAAATCAATAACCTTAGTCAAATCACCACTAACTTCACTTTGTGAAATTTTCTTATAAAAAACATCGGTTGCATAAACTTGAATACCAGTATTTTTAAGAAGAGTTCTTAACACTTCATCAACAGGCTTATTTTCAAACGATAAATTTTCAACTTTTAAAACAGGAAGAGCATCTCCTTTATCAACTCTTTGTAAAGAAAAATCACGTCTTCCAAAAGGTTGCGAAGAAATAATAGATTGAGATTCCCAATCAACCTCACAACGAAGCGGAGTTTCCAAATTAAACTTTTCTACATTTTCAAGTGTCCTTGATGGAAGCTTATCAAACACAGGAACATAATCATTAACCTTTATGTCATAAGAAGAATTATCCACCACATAAGGAGGAATATACGTTCCATTATTTCCAAAGTCATCAGAACAGGAAGACATAAAAATTAAACTGATTATATATATAAATTTTTTTAACTTCACTTTTACCTCACAAACATATTTTATATTGTATTTTCAATAAATACCAGTAAAAATTTAATTCTCCTTAATTTCATACTCTTTTTCAATAATTTCCTTATTTTCTACGGGTTCCGAAATTACAATTTCCTCCTTAATTTGCTTTTTATAAAAGGAAACAATATCTTCCAATTGCGATTTTCCACCATCAAAACATTTACGAATATTCTCATCAGATTCGGTAGAAAGTATTTTATCCCCCTGCACTATAAGATAATCTATCACATCAATAATAAAACCATAGTAAGGATATTCCTCCAAGGAAGGTGCTTTTTTAAACAAGGAAATAGCAGACATAACTTCCCTTATCTGTGAAACAAAATTATAAACTTTGAAAAAGTTCAAAAGCTCCCAAGACACATCACCCTCAGAAACATTTTTAACAGGGGCAACCTCTTCTACTTCAACTTTTTCTTCAATAACGGGTGTAGCCACTTCATCCTTTTTTGACCGATTAACAAAAACACCCTCTTCTAATTCTTTATTTGAAACCTTTTTCAATATTTTTTCTGACTTAGGAGTATCTTTAATTTCCTCTTCTTTGATTTCCTCATCACGAATAACATCTTTTTTCTCAACTTCTACTTTTTTTTCTAAAACAATAGTATCATCTGAAAGATTAAATTTCTCTTTAAGCTTTTCAAGAAGCCTTACCCCTTCAACTCCGAACTTAGGTAAATATTCCTCATATTCTTCAATATTTTTCATAACATCAGAGGTCAAAGGCTTTGCTCCCTTTAACACTTGTTGTGCCATTATCCAAAGAGAAACCGCCCTATCAAAAGTCAAAATATTACGTATCAAAGGCAAATATTTTTTCTTTTCCTTTTCTGGCATAGTGCTTATATACATTTCCAAATTGAATTTCCAATTCGGACCAAAAAACGATGATGCAAGCGAAGAAATTTCATTCAATGATTTTGTATCATTTGAAAATTTTTCCAAAGAGGATAAAACATCTTGAATACTAACTTTTTTTTTCAAAAATTTTTTAAGAAAATCCATACTATACCCTTACTTTGTTAAATCCTCAATTTTTTCATACAAACTTTTGCCTGATGCACCAAACATATTCAAATATTTCTTATACTCAGGAAGCTTTGAAACAATTTCCTCTACACTTTTTAACTTTGGATTTTTCATCAAAGCGACACATTCCTGCCAAACATTCAAAGCATAATCAAATACACAAAGTCCATCAAAAACCTTTTTTAAATTAGCTTTATCAGGAACATTTGATTTATTAATCAAATCAGTTATTTTAGATTTCCATTCAGGACCAAAATCACGAACTTCCTCTTTTGATTTAAAAGCCTCCAAATCCTTAGGATTATTTTGAAACTTTCTTAATAAATCAAAAATCACCTTTGCATTATCATTTGCAAGATCGCTGTCAACTTCATCTATATGCTGAGTAGTCACCCTTTCTTCCCTAACAGGATACACTTTCCGCTCTTCACGGACTATATTTTCCCTTCTTGGCACATCATACTGCACATATTTTTTAAGAAGTTCTTTATCTTCAAAAACTTCTTCACCAAAAGGAAGCAAATCAAAATCTATTTTATCAATAGGTGTAAGACCATCTTTAAGATTTTGTATGTGTTGCCTAAATTTTGCTCCACCAGCAAGTTCCCCTAAAATTGCGACAACCTCATCAGGAAGAGCAATAAACTCCTTATTCAAAACAGTTAGTCCTGCATCTATTACATGAAGTTGATGAAAAAGATTAAGATACTTTTTACCAACCGCAATAGCCCTTTCCTTAGCCTGGAATTCTGTAAAACTTATTTTATTTTTATCATTTTCAGCCATAAGTTTTTTAAGAAATTGTATTTAAAACAATCTCTCTCCCCTCAATCAAAAATTAAAATTAATTCATTGAAATAAGCACAACTCTTTGAAGTTTAGCAAGTTCATTTGAATTAAGTTCTACCTTTTCATCTGGATTAAACATAATTCCATAGAATTTACCGTCAATATCCTCCCTTACAGATACAAAACGGATTTCCATTTTTTCACCCATATCTTTAAGGACTTGAACAGCAATATCCCCACTTCTTACCCCTTGATTTCCATCAACAAAAAGTATAGAACGCATAGGAATTATATTACCAAGTCTTCTGCTTGAAAGTTCCAAAGCATAAATGTTTTCAATTTTTTTCTCACTAACTGGATAAACGATATAATCTTTGTTTGTTTTATCAACAATCATATTACCGTTTTCCAAAGTCTTTGAGTAAACAAGAACCTTGTTAAATTTCACAACACCAGAAGGAGTATAAACATTTTCTGTTGTTTTAAGGATATCACTCATCTTTGCAATAGAATCAATCGGATTGTTATTTGCATTTAAGAATCTGTCAAGACTTCCATCTTTTTTAAGCTCATAAATTTTTGTTAAAACTTCTTTTGTAGTCATACCCAAAGCACGAGCAATATTGAAAAGTTCTTGTTCATAAATTTCACGTTGACCTATTTCAATTCTATGATAAACAGAAAGAGTAAGACCAGCGGCTTCCGCCACTTCCATCAAAGTCATATCTTTGTTGCTACGGATAAGTCTTAATCCAGCACCAAAAATTTTAAGTCCATTGTTTTGGTTAAGTTGAACACGTCTTTCAATTTCCTTTTTCCAAGCCATAAGTATAGCTTCGTCTTCCTCATCTTCGGAAATAAAAATATCAGTCATAGAACAACCCAAGAAATTAGCAACAATCATCATTTGCTCTTGGTCAATTTTTCTATATCCCTTTTCAATTTTGGAAATCGCAGACAAACTGACCCCAAGTTGATCTGCCAAATCTTGCATAGACTTTCCAGCCATTTTTCTTAATAATCTTATTTTATTAGGGAAAATAATTTCTTCCATTTTTTTACTCCTTAATTTAAAAATTAACCTTACAAGAAAAACTATATAGTATATTTTTGAAAATTCCACAATTTTTTTTCATTTTTTCAAACAAAAAAATTTAATCAAGAAGAATCAAATAATTAAACAGATATAATTAAAGTATAAAAATTTTAAATTAAATAAAAATAGCAAAGAATCTACTATAAAAAAAGAGTCCATTAAAATATTTTAAAGGACTCCCAAAAAATTTTATAAACAGTAATTTTATCTATCAAAAAGAACATTTTTAATATTGTTAATATCAACTTCTTTTTGCTTTTCAACCCTATTTTTCTCTAATGATTTTCTAAGCATTTCAATTTCTTCCAATGAAACATTACATTCATGTCCATCAACAATTTTAAAGCAACATTTTTTAATTTTTGCAGATCCAACATCCATCGCAATTTGAGAAATATGTAAATCATTTGGTTCAAAATGTAAAATTTCATCTTTGTGAAATCTAAAAAATGGTAAAAGATATTTATATGGAACAACAGATGTAAAACCAACATCTTTATCTTCATCAAATTTATAATTATCAAGGTCTTCAGCACCCTTGTCTATACCAGCAACAGTTTCATAATGACCATCTACTATTATAAACACATCATGATTTTTTTTGTGCCATTCAATTTGAGAATCATCATTAAAAGTTTTTGTAATATATTCTTGAAGTAAAAGACGAAATCCATTATTTATAGGATATTCACCAGCCTTTGCATTTTTAAGTTCAGGAAGAACACTTTTATAAACCTTAAAAGCAACATCAATATATTTGTTTTTATCTTTATCTTCCATTCTTACTAATCTCATAATAAAAAACTCCTTGTTTTGTTAATTTTGAATAAAATTATAATAAAATTTCCTATATATTGCAACTAATTCTTTTGGTGCACCCAAGAGGATTTAAACCTCTGACCTTTGGCTCCGGAAACCAACGCTCTATTCAGCTGAGCTATGGGTGCATATAAAAAGTATATACAAAACAAATAAAAATTGCAAAAAAAATTCACAAACCTCTTTATTTTACATAAAAAAAATAGTATAATATGCCAAGGAGAAAGGAAATGAGTGAGAATTCGTATGTAATAGTCGTTGGAAACGAAAAGGGAGGAAGTGGTAAATCCACCCTATCCATACATTTAGCTATTGCATATTTATATGCTGGATACAAGGTTGCAACCATTGATTTGGATGGACGTCAAGGCACTCTAACACATTACATAGAAAACCGAATTCGCCATGCAAACAATAATAAATTAACTCTTCCAATGCCAGAGCATTTAGTCGTCACCCCATCACAATTTTCAAATAAAAAAAGTTCATCAGAGGACGAACAACAACTAAATGCAGAAATAACAGATTTAAAAAAAGAATATGACATAATCATAATTGACACTCCAGGAACATTTAGCCATCTTTCAAACGCTGGTCATAAAAATGCAGATATACTAATCACTCCTGTAAATGATAGTTTAGTAGATATTGACGTTATCGCGAACATTGATCCATACACAAAAAATATTATATCAGAGTCGCAATACACCAATAATATAAGATATATCCAACAACAAAGAGCAGAGCTTGGCAAGGATAATCTTCGTTGGATAGTTTTAAGAAACAGAATTTCGCACATTGATGCAAAAAATAAACGTGAAGTAGACCAAATTTTAAAACTACTTCAACAGAAAATAGGATTTAATTATATTTCAGGAATTGGCGAACGTGTAGTTTACAGAGAAATGTTTTTAAAGGGCTTAACCATACTTGACCTTATGGAAATAGGTAAAGAGGAAATCACCCTTTCACACATCGCCGCAAAAAATGAGCTATTAACAGTACTAAACACTATAAACATACCTCTTAAAAATCTAAATAAATAATTACTCTTTTGCTTTTTTTATCATATTTAAAATAAATGATACAAGGAAACGCTCCCCTTCTAAATAATGAAGCTCTTCATTTGTAGAATTTGGCATTAAATATCGGCCAAGAGTAATTGATATAAGATATTTTAAAACCTTCTTGCCACTTGGACTATTAAAAGTTCTTAAAAAATCAACTTCTATGTTATCAAAATTTTCTTTTCTATCTTTTAATAATATATCTAAATTTTCATCCATAGTAATCTCCCATAAAAAAAAGAGGCAGTCTTAACTACCTCTTTTTATAACAACAAATAAAAGTTAAATAAATATTTGACCAGTCAACTTTACATCATAAGGAAGTGCGCGAATGCTACTTTTACCTTTAACAAAAATATGACCATCAATAAAGTTTTTACCCATAAATGTCACACCATCAGAATTTATAACATAAACATTACCTATAACATAAAAATTCTTTGGAATCTTTATAAAGTCAATGTCTTTAATGTATAAATTACCAATTATTTTAGTGTAGCTGTTAAGATACCTTAAATCATTCTTGGAAAAAACAACATCTCCATTTACAACATTAAAAGTTCTTCTTGCCTTTTTACCACAATTAGATCTTGCATTAACACCAGTTAAAACCTGTCTTTTACAATTTTTACCACTGCAAATAATTTGGAAATTATCCAAATCCTCAGTAAACCTTTTCATTCCTAAATAATGAGGAATACTTCTTTTAAAGTTTGGTATTTCATAAACATAATTAACAGGCAAACCCTTTGGCTTTTCCTTTTGAACTACCTTTACAACCTTCAAAGATCTAGTTGCCTTCACTTTATAGGAAGATGGTTTTGTCAATGTAGCTACATTTTTAGTAGCTTTCCTAGACGAATCCATAAAGTAAACAAAAAAGCCTATAAGAATTAAAAATAATCCTGTAAAAACAATATAATATCTTTTATTAGTGTTATCCATTTTTTTACCTCTTTATTAAAATATAATTACACTATAAACTTAAAAATATTATTTGTCAATACTTATTTGTCAATTTTTAAAATTCTATATCAAAATTGGTCTTAACCCTAAATGTTTTTCCAGCAAAACCCAACCTTCCCTTTGAAAAAGACACCGAAGAAACAGGAAGCTTATAAGGTTGAGAGGAAATAGCCCCTGCAACACTATCAAGCCCATCATCATGGGCTTTTGTATCAACACCCCAATCACAAAATTCAGCAATCCAAGGCGTATTTTTCACTTTTTCATTAACAAAAAGATACCCAGCGGAAATAATCACATCAAAAGTATCCAAAATCCGCAAATTTTTTGAAATCCTAGATGTCTTTTCAACAACATTAGAATTTATCTGCATTTTTGCAAGCTCTCCTCTTAGAAACTCTGGCAAAAACTTACCTATTCCATTACTTTCAACATAAACCGCAGGTATATGATACTCCCTTAAAAATTCACCTACTTGCCTACACTGCTCAGCCGCAGACTGTATTTCCTCTTTATCCTTATCAGAATGATATAAATATTTCACATCATGAAGGTAATACCGCCCTATCTCATCAATAAAGACAACAGAAATGACACTACCATCACCACCTCTTGAACCATAGGACGGATCCCACCAACAAGAACAGCTTACAACTTTATTTCCATCAATTGAAAAATCAAGGAACCTATTTCTCTCCTCCACTTTCAATTCAGAAGAATAAAATTTCAACTTTTTTATATCAAACCTACCTTTATTAGTATCAATAGGCGTAAGCATCATTTGGGAAGAAAATTTTTTAATTCCAACTCGCTTTTTTAACTCCTCAATTTTTTCAATTGGAAATTTTTCTTCCCAAGTCGGCACCCCATTTTCAATAACTGGAATTTTAAGGACATCAAAACCAATCAAAAAAGGTTGTGATAAATCTTCTTCCATAATACTCACCTAAGATACAATTAATTTTTCCGATACACCAAATACTTTACCAAGCCACAATGCAACCGCTTTTTTATCAACAATACTCATAGCCCCTTCACCAAATTCAGCCAAAGTCTTAATCCAATTCAAAACATTTTCTGCATCACGAATTATTTGATTTTGGGCAAGTGGCGATTGATACTTCAAATCAACCTCATATCCATTAACAAGTATATCAGAAATCTCTCCACGTCTTTTTAAAATACTAACCGCACGAATTATAACAGGCGTCAAAAATTCAGATTGCAACCTTCCATATGTTGCGCCCAAGATTCGTGAAATCTGATTTATACGCTCTATAACTTCTGTCGCAGTCATTTTACCACCAGCAACAGGAGTTAATTGATCCACCAACAAACACCTATTTATATTCGCCCTTAAATCAGAAAGAACAAGTTGCGACACATCAAAATCTGCCCCAGTCCTAATAGGAGTAAGCCCAGCGGAACCAACCGCCTTTGGTATAATTGTTCCTGGTGAAAGAGTAATATTTTGAGGATTCAAAACTCCATCATCATCAGCTTGCCAAATACCACTTACCGCAATAGAAGCATTTTTAAGGATAAGCTCAACAACCTTATTTGCCGTTTTAATATCAGGCAAAGCCTTCATAACAGGCGACCTTCCATATATTTCAGAACTTACCTTCTGCCATCTGAAACAAATAAACGGAGAAGAAGCAAACACCCCAGTTTTAAGGACTATTTTCTCATTTGATGAAAATATACCATCAACATCATCAATAAATGCAAAGTAATTATAACCTTGCTGTCCCACAGATGTAATACGAGGAAGCACAGCCTCAATCACATAAACTTTTTTATCTCCATTTTTCAAAATAATTTCTTGTTGTTTTTCATCAAACACGCTATTTGTAAATCTTGATTTCAAACTGGAAAGAGAAACATTAGAACGCCTAAACACACTATCAAGTTTTCCATTTCCATTATCTTCAAAAACAATTTCATTCATTGGAACTGCTGTGAATTTAAAGGCAGAGTTTTCACCTACTGCATTTTCTTCAAACAACATAACCGCCGTTCCCACAGTAATCAAATCAAGATAACATTGATGAGCCTCCACATAGAAATTAGACCTGTCAAAATGCGATTGCAAAATTTTTTCAATATTTTCAAGTTGAAGAACTTTTTCCGACCTTTCCTCATCATCACTTATATCAACACCAAATTCCAATCCAAACCATTTTGACCAAGGTGGAGTAAGTTGAGAAAGAAGACTACTTGCAAGCCTATCAACACCAGACTCTGCCGTTGAATCAAAAACAGTAGCATTCTTCTTAACACTTTCATTATTATTAAAAGTCCCTTTTTTCTGTGGCAAAGCATATTCATAACATTCTTCCCAATAACTTTCCCAAGCCGAACGTTTTTCAAGGGCTTTTATATACCTTTCATAAATATTATCAATCATATCTTTATCTATAATATTTGTATCCATCATATCAAACTCCTTTGTTTAAATAAAAAAAATCCCTTTGAAATAATCCAAAGGGATAAAATAGCAAAACTAAACTTTTAAGAACCTTTTTTAAATATTGCAGGTATTTCCAAAGTTTCTTCCATTTTTTTAATCATTTCCATTAAATCAGTTTGTTTATCCTCTTGATTTTCAGCATCCAAACTGCCTGCCAAAAATACAACATTATCATCTTCTTTTTTATCAGAAATTTCTTGTTCCTTTTTAAAGGTAATATCATCGTCTTTACCCATATCTACATCATCAAAGAAAGTATCATCACTACCTTTTTCACCAATCATATCAAAGAATGATGACAAAGGATTTTTCTTTTTCCCCTTTGGAGGTTCTGGATTATCATCATCATCATCAATTGATGAAATTTTATCCTTTGAATCTGCAAAAAGCTCATTTGAAACATTACTTGTGATATTAAGTTTTTCTGCTTCCTCATCAATAAAGCTTTGAATATCCTTTTCATCACCAGTTTCAAAGAAATTATCAAGCTTATCAGAACTTACAACAGATTCTGATTTCTCCTCTTGTTTCATAACAGGCTCTTCCTTTTTAACCTCAACTTTTTCAGTTTCAAATGAATAAGATTTAGGCTTCATCACATCAGAAACAAATTTATCAAAATCATTATTAAGAGGTTTAGAGGAACGATTTTCGCCATCAATTCCAGTTGCAATAATCGCAACTTTCAAACTATCACCCATAGAGGTATCAAAACAAGTTCCAAATACAAAATTTGTATCCTCTGAATTAATACCAGCACGGATAGTATTCATAATCTCTCCAACTTCTTCCAAAGAAAGATTTTCCGCATTTCCAGTAATATTTACAAGGATACCCTTTGCTCCACTTATACTTTCATTAGAAAGAAGTGGATTAAGAAGCGCACCTTCAACCGCCTTTAACGCTCTATTTTCACCACTTTGAACCGAAGTTCCAATAATTGTTTTACCTTGTCCTTCCATAACAGCCCTAATATCAGCGAAATCAAGGTTGATAAGTCCAGGTTTCATAATCAAATCTGTAATATTTCTAACCCCTTCATAAAGTACATTATCAGACAACTTAAAAGCATTCATAAAGGACATTTGCTTATCCGCAACCTTAAATAAATTCTGATTAGGAAGAGTAATCACACAATCCACATTAGGGGTAAGTCTTGAAATAGCATCATTTGCAATACGCTTTTTCTTTTCCCCTTCAAAATCAAAAGGTGTAGTAATAATCGCAACCGTCAAAATCCCCTTTTCCTTTGCAACCGAGGCAATCACAGGCATAGCACCACTTCCAGTACCACCACCCATACCACCAGTTAAAAATAAAATATTAGAATTTTTAATAACATCCGTAATTTCATTTAACGATTCTTCCGCAGCACTTTGCCCTACTTCTGGCCGAGAACCAGCACCAAAACCACGAGTTGTTTGCTTTCCAAGTTGAATTTTTCGGGTAGCCTTTGATTGCATCAAAGATTGAGCATCGGTATTCGCAACAACGAAATCAACCCCGTCAATACCTTGCAAAATCATATTTCCAACGGCATTACAACCAGCACCACCAACTCCCATCACAGTGATTCGTGGAATGAAATTTTGAATATCATCTTCATTTTGTGAATTATAGCCGAAGTTTCCTTCTCCTATCATGACCTCTCTCCTCATTTTATTTTGCCACCATTATACCACAAAAAATGATAAATGTTAAGCAATAAAGAAAATTTTTAAGAAAAAAAACTTTAAAGCCTATCACAAAACAAAAAAACTCCCGAAAAACGGGAGTCTAATTTTTTATGGTGGCGAGGGGCGGGAGTCGATAGTTGGCAAAACGAGGACAAAGTCCGAAGTTGAGCCTTACGGGACGAACGAGCGATTTATCGCGAGGACAATCAACCGCCGACAAAAATAAAAAAAACTCCCGAAAATCGGGAGTCTAATCTTTTATGGTGGCGAGGGGCGGAATCGAACCGCCGACACAAGGATTTTCAGTCCTTTGCTCTACCGACTGAGCTACCTAGCCAAAGATGATAGATTTATAACCTATATTTTCCAAAAAGGCAACCTTTTTTTTAATTTTAAGTAAAAAGAAATATTTTTTCTTCCCCACCTTATATCTCCGCCAAATAACAAAACACAAACAAAATATAAATTTTAAAATTTCAAAATCCCAATCGCATCATAAAAACAAACACCCGACAACATAGCCTTTTTAACTGACTTTTGCAAAGATGTTTCCTCCGATAAATCAGATATATTCGGATTATCATCAGCATTATTAAATAAAAAATTATAAATAGATTCGGAATCTTCTGTTTGAATTATACTAAAATACTGCCGAAAATTAAAAATATTACTGTCGTCTTTTATATAATTACCCAACTGTTCACCTAATAACCACGAATTACATATAAACGAAACCTTATCTCCAAAATATTTTTTCGCCATAGTAATAGATTTTTCTACCGCATCAGGAGTAAATAAAGCCCTATTAGGAATATGTATAGCAACGACCATATCTCCAACAGATATTTTATCACACACATATTGATTATTTGCCTTTTTCATTTCATATTGCAAACATCCTAATTTTACAAGATTCGCATTCAATAATATACTCGCCCATATCATCCCAGACATAAGCATACCAGATTTCCCATAAACTCGCATACCCTTTGTCAAAGTATTTCGCATCTCTTGCTTGTTAAATTCAATTTGAGTTGTATCAAATTTTTTCTTTCCCATATTTTCAATATGCCTTTGCCAACCGCAAAGAATTATCACAGCAGGCAACATATCAACAACATTTCTTTCAAACTTATTCCATAAAGGGGAAAGACTACTATCAAATAAATAATTTGATATATTATAAACAACAGCCTGCAATTTACAACTCTTCAAAACACTTTGATATACAGGATTAAACAGTTTCATAAATTGGGTATCATAATCCAAACCATAATAAGCCAAGGCATCTGGAATCCTACACTCTCTCAACCATTGACTATAACCATTTTCAGGTTCCAAATAAAATATATTCGTTGGATACTTTGTAAAGCCAGCAATATTAAAATACTCTTCATTCATAGTATTATTATACATAAAAATCATACAAAAAACAACCCCTCACAAGGAGGGGCTTTATTTATTTTTGATTAGAAACTAAATTATCAAAAACAACCTGACTGATATTCAACTCTGACTTTTCTGGATATTTATCTTTGAATTTTATTTGAGATCCTTTCTGTATATCATATGTATTATCTTCCACTTTCATCATTTTTTCAATAGTATCCTTGTTTCCATCAGTATCTATCAAAAACAAAGTTTCCGAATTTGTTTCTACTTTTTCTACCACTGTTCCAGTAGATAAAGGAAGTGAATTTGAATTATTCCCAGGAAAATTATTTTTGCCAGCTTCTTTATTAACCAATGTTATTATAGGCATAGACACAACCATTGTAGTTATAAGAAGAATAAGAGATAGATCATTATTATCCATAATTTTATTTCCTTTTTTTTATTAAAATTTTATTATCAACCACTATCCTAAACAAAAAAAAACAAATGTCAACAGTTATTTTGAGTTTTTTATCTTTGATTAGAAACTAAATTATCAACTTGATAAATTTGTTTTGCACCAACTTCTGTTTTCTCTATTACAGTATCAGAAGATGTTTTTTTATTCTCTTCTACCTTATTCATAACAGCAATTGTTCCAGCAGAAGTAAGAGCTATAAGTATCCCCCTGAATATACATTTTAATACTATTTTTGAATTAAGTTTATTCATTTTAGTTTCCTTTTTTTATTGTTTCACTAACACCTTAATTCTAAACAAAAAAAACAGATATCAATATTTATTTTGAGTTTTTTCCTTCATTAATTTATCAAAGACGATAGTTTTTGATCCATCCCCCTAGGGGGGGGGTAAGGGGGATGGACAATTCGGACTGCATCCTCTTACTTGTAAATTGTTGAAAATGTTTTTCATAAGTTTTGTTCCCTCCTTATATTTATATCTTCATCATTTTCCAAAGCCGTAAGGCTTTATGGCACACCCGCGGGTGCGGGGGTCGGGTGTGCCATTTTCTGACTGTAAAGTTTTTGTTTGTTGTTGTATTTTCTGTTTTCCTCCTTAGTTATCCTCGAAACTCTTTATCAGTCAGCAAAGCACCTGCCCTCCGCCCCTTGGGGCAGGTGCTAGGACCTTCGGTCCCATCGTGCTGACTTTGTCTTCCTTCAAAAATTTTAATGATGAATCATTTCATTTTGTGCCCGCCCGCGCCCCGAACCCTTCGGGCGAGCACATATAGACCTGCTTTTATACACCTTTATAAATCTTTTTACTATCTAAAAGCCCTCTGTCTGAAATCTACCATCTGCACAAAAAAAATTCCCCGTTGCGAGGAGAGAAGGAGGAAAGGAGAGAAAAGGAACGCAACAGGGAATAGGTTTGAGGTTATACAGAAACAATTTCTGTTTGCCTCATACAACGATTCTTAAAGTATTAGACGAAAAAAGTCAAGCGATTCTTTTTTTGACAACTTTTAAATCACTCAAAAACAGAAAATAATGTTGTAAAAACAACATCTTAAAATTTTAAAGATTCTTTTTAAAAATTAGATTGTCTAAACAATAAAATCTCAAAAAACTATAAAAGAATCGATTCTTTTTTATAAAAAATCAAACCGATTCGTGAATCTTTTAAAACACACTTTAAGTTTTAGCAATTTAAAACAAAAATTTCAAACAAAAAATGAAAAAATTTTAACTGCTTTAAAAATCACCTACAACCAAAAGGCTTTTATTACCTTCCTTTATATTCCAAATACTGTGCCATCATATTTTCTGTGACTTTTACATTTGGAAATTTGTCCTTTATAAATAAAGCACCACGCCAATTAGAATTAGAAAAAAAATATCTTACATAATCAAGTAAACGTCTTTCATCTATAAACATACCAAGTGTATCCTCATCTCCTAAATAATCATGGTATACCAAGTAGGAGCCACCACCACTAGCATAACATTTACATATTGAAGCATAAATACTGGCAAGAACTAAATCCCTCTCTTTTAACCTTTTGAATATATCAAAGGATTTTTTCAATTTCTCTATCTTTTGATTTTTATCTAATACTGGTATTTCTTCTGTTCTTACTTTATTAGTAACATTAACTGTAATACTTGTTTTTCCTGTATATACTACTTTTGTCGTTGTTCTATTAATATCATGTTCATAGATTTCTTTTCCATTATCTGAAGCAAAATTTACCGCCTCATCTGAATATATATTATAATATAAATCATTTAATAATTTATCCCTATATGGAGTACCTTTTTTATCTTTATAAGGTTCATTTTCATCAAATAAATTATAAAAATCTAAAAGAAACTTAGAATGATCAGCAGGTAATCGTTCTACCTTTGCTTTGGTAGCGTTTATCAATTCTCTTATATAGACATATCTGGAACCAGATATATCATCAAAGTACTTAAAACCGTTCCCACCCAAGTAACCCCAATCCGCAGGTTCTGACTCTTCATACATTTTATCTATATCATCAAGGGTCAAATATTTAATTTCTTCTTTGTCGGTATTTACATTTACGTTATTCATAATAGTACCTCTTTTTTATTTATATCTTAAAATATAAACTAAAATACAAAAACTTTTCAAGGATTATTTTGAATTTCACATCTTATCTCACAGTAAAAATTATCCCCTAAGCCGAGGAAAAAGAGAAACCGAACAAACAAGAACTTAATTTTCTACGGGGTTAGTAGAAAATTCTAGTTCGCCTTTGTGAGATTACTCGGGATTCTCGGTAAAAATTATCCCCTAAGCCGAGGAGAGAGAAAATAAGGAGGGAATGACTTAGGGGAATTTACTGGCTTTCACCAGATCTGCCGAAATGAGGGGTCGTCTCGGC
>JAAVBN010000014.1 GCA_014803545.1 bacterium
AAGGAAATAAATGAAAAAGATTTTATTGAAGTATTTGATTATATAAATAACAACTTCAATTATAAAAATAAAAGTGAAAACTTCTCAAAAATAACCGACATTGTAGAAAGAGTTAAAATAGAGCAAGAAATATTATCAAGGTAATTTTTTACCTAAATAATTCGTAATTATTGTAAATAATTCCTTCAATTTCCTATTATATTTGCTGTTGGCGTCCTTGATTATCTCACAATCAAGCTTCGCCGTTTTTTGCTTATTTACATTATTTACAAATGATTTTATGATATTTTCAAGGACAAGATGTTCCGCTTCTGATTCAATAAGAAGTCCATCACAAGGAACAGGATTAAAAAACGAAAAATCATATTTTTTAAGTTGAGGAGAAACCGCAATAAATCCAGTGATTTCAATCCTTCGCATCAAAATTTGCATAGCTACCCATGCCCCAAATCCGACACCAGCAAGCCAAAATTCAGACGAATCTTCATTTTGCTCCTGTATCCAATCAACAACAGTTGACGCATCCGCCAACTCCGCCTCTCCATTTTCAAAAGTTCCCTGAGTATTACCAATACCCCGAAAATTAAACCTTATAACATTAAAACCCTTTTGCACAAAAGAATAAAACAAAGTATATGCTACCTGCTCATTCATATTGCCACCATTTTGTGGAATATCGTGAAAAATCACAGCCATAGGAGCCCCAGCGACATTACTTTTATGATACGAAGCTTGTATTCTTCCTGCCGCTCCTGTTAAATTTATATCCATATTATATCCTCAAATTCTCTTTTATATTTTGTTATAATACACTATACCATATACAAAATGCAACAAAAAGAAATTTATTTTTTAAATTAAACTAGACATTTGAATATAAACTTGCTATTAAATATATAAGATAGTTATTAATAGGAGAGAAAATGATAAAAAATATTTCTAAATTTATTCTATTACTTGTATGTTCATTTTTCATAATTGAAACAAATTCTTCTGCATCTTTTTGGGACTTATGGGAAAACGAAGATGAAGAATCAAATATGAAATCAGACTCAGTTTCCAAAAATTATACTAATGAAACAAGAAATAAAACTGACAAATCTTCAAAAACTACTAAACAAAGTTCTACAACCACAAAAAAAACAACACAAAGATATGAAACAAAAACTACTTCATATACAGGGATGACAACTGATGAAACTTTCTTTGATATAAATGAAATAAATAATTCAAAACCTATCGTTATCTGTCGTCAAAAGGGTTGCACCGAATTAAATGATAAAATGACACAAAGTTATTTATTTAACTCTCTTGCAAACTTACTATATATAAATGATAAAACAAAAGTTTATTTATGCGAAGCAAATACAAACACTCGTGCTTGCATTTCAAACGGATTGAAATATGCTGTAAATATTGGCGGAACCGCAGGCGTAATTTACATTCCTTCCCTTACTATCACAGATGTTTCTTTTTCAAAGAATTTAAAACGAATTAACTTTATGCTCTCTTATGACTTATATGCAAACGGACTTAAAAACTTCTGCACATCTGCACATAATACTATTGAAATTTCTGCTAATAAACAAGCATTAATAAGAGATAATAATTACAATTGTCAATTAACATCTGACTTACCTTCAACATCCTATAACATTTATAACATAGACTATATTGACCTTGATTACGGTATCATAGGTGCTTACTACTCAACTGGTATGACAGGTGCAAGTAGCGGTGGAAATACAGGCTATGTCCTAATGAAATTCCAATACACAGATGCAAACTTAAAAAAGCCACAAACAAATTGTCTATCTGGCACTTGCGACAGCGAAAGCTATAAAATCGCACCAGGACAATACGAAGTTATTCCAATAGATGGAAAAATAAAGGATAAGTAATGACCGAAAATCTATCTTACATTGCTCACATTCTTGTAATTGATGATGATGATAGGATAAGAGATCTTTTAAAAAAATATCTTGAAAAGGAAAACTTTCTGACATCAACCACCACTAATGCAATTGATGCCGAAAAGCTTATCCAAAGCATACAATTTGATTTAATAGTTGTTGATAAAATGATGCCAAACAAAAACGGTGTTGATTTTATAAGGGATTTACGCAAAAACAAAAACAATATTCCTGTTATAATGCTAACCGCCCTATCTGATATAGATAGCAAAATAGAAGGCTTATCAATCGGCGCAGACGACTATTTATCAAAGCCATTTGAACCAAAGGAACTTCTTTTAAGAATATCAAATATCTTAAAACGAATACCATCTCAAAATAAAAATGTATTCTATTTTTCAAATTATGAATATAATATAGATACAGGGATTCTGAAAAAGGATAATAAAAATATAAAACTTACAAACTCTGAAAAATCTCTTTTTAATTATCTGATTTCCAATCCATCACAAATAATATCAAGGAATGATATAGCCCTACTCCTTGACATAAACGATGAACGAGGTGTTGATGTTATCATCACAAGACTTAGAAAGAAAATTGAAACCAACATAAAAACACCAGAGTTTATCTTAACAATACGAAACAAAGGTTATAAATTTATAGCATAAGGAGAATAACTATGAAATGGCAAAAATTTTTTGAAATACGCACCTACTTTCCAAAGGGAATTATGGCAAGAACTCTTACACTTATCATACTACCTTTACTTTTATCACAAATTTTAACAGGCTATATATTCTATAAACGCCATTGGAAAAATATTTCAAATCAAAGTGCCGCCGTGTTCGCCGCAAACGTTCTTACCATTATGGATTTAAAGGAAGACGATAAAACACCAGAGGAGTTTTCCGAACTTCAAAAACTCGTGAAAAAAAATTATTCTATGGATATAAATTTCTTTGAAGGTGAAAAAATCCAAGACAAGAAAAAAACTAAACGATTAAGCTTGCTTTCACTTCGTTATGTAAAAAAATTCCTAAACAATAATATCAAATACCCATACACAATTTCTGCATCCGAAGAAACTAATTTATTACAAGTAAAAATCCAATATCCAAACGGAGTATTAGAAATAAATTCCTCTCTTAAATCAATATTTTCAAAAACGATATATATTTTCCTTTTCTGGGTCATTGGAAGTGTAATTATCTTCATTGTAATAACAATACCATTTGCAAAAAGTCAAATTGATTCTATAAAAAAACTTACCTATGCTTTGGAATGCGCTGGCCGTGGTGAGGAAATAAAGGATTATAACCCAACTGGTCCAATTCAAGTAAAGGAAGCGGGCAAGGCCTTCCTTAAAACATACAACCGTATTCAAAGATATTTAAAATCAAGAACAAATATGTTATCGGGAATTTCCCACGACTTAAAAACTCCACTTACCCGTATGAAATTAGAGCTTGAATTTTGTGATGATAAAAACTTACAATTCGCCCTTTTAAATGATATTGAAGATATGGAAAAAATGATAAATTCATACCTTGATTATGCAAAGGGAAATATTCCAGAGGCATCACAAAAAACAAATATCACAGCCCTTATAAAAAACACAGCAAGAAAACTTAACAAGGGAAACTATGATATAAAAATCAATGCAAAGAAAAACTTTTTTGCAACCGTTCGCCCATCTTCATTTGAAAGGGCAATCGCAAACATAATCACAAACGCAATACGCTACTCAAAAAAGAAAATCTTAATTGATATAAAACAAACCGATGATAACATCGCTATTTTCATAGAGGATAATGGTAAAGGTATCCCAGAAAATCGCCGTGACGAAATGTTAAAACCATTCACCCGCCTTGAAAATTCAAGGAATACCTCTACTGGCGGTGTAGGTTTGGGACTTGCCATAGTCCAAGAAATTATCCATCAACACGGTGGTGAAATATTCTTACTTGATGGAAAAAAGCTTGGAGGCCTCTTGGTAAAGATTGAAATTCCATTAAAATAGGTAAATAAAAATCCCTCATCTGAGGGATTTAATTTTTATCTTTCACGATTTCTAAGATTCTTAAAATGTTCCCTATAATATTCTTTTAACTCTACTTTATTCTTTTTATAAGACTGGAAATTTTCATCATTAACTAATGTTAAAAGTATATCTTGTTCGTTAAACAATACTTCTTGATACATATAAGGATCCAACATTTCATATAAAACTCCTCTTTTAAAGGTTTTTATATGTCTGTTTGCCTTTAATATTTTAAGAGGTAAATCAAGCAATTTTTTCTTTTCTTCATCAGTTGCAAATTTACCTTGGTTTTCTTTTGATTCAAAATTTGCTGCCTCATAAATTGATGCCAATAAATTACCAACAAAATATGCCTCATCAGGATTAGTTGCCAATAACTTCATAAATGATATTATTTGCTTTCTTATCTCTGGTTTATTTGGCTTTGTTTGAGAAAGACGAGTTTTTATTCTTTTATAAACATACGAATAATTATTAAATGCACCATACTTTTTTCTATCATACTTTTTAATATTTTTTTCATCAAAATAACTATTTAAAACTTCCTCACTATTAACATGATGAAATGCAGAATCAAAAACATTTTCACTATTTTCAAATTTTCCTGTTGAAAATGGTAAATAAAGAAAAACTCTTCCATCTTTAAATATTTCATCATGCCTGCGAATTACATAGCCAAAAGATTTATAATTAACTTTTTTCATATTAATACCTTTCTACTTGTTTTATAAATAGATTATAAACAAAAAAAACACCTGTCAATAGCATTTTTCACCCATTTACATTATACAATCTGATAATCTTATTCAAGGTATTTCTTGAAACCTTTAACTTTTTTGCAATCTTATATTTTGGCATTCCTTGATTCAATAAAGAACTTACTTCACTAACTTTATCACAAAGTTTTAACTTACTATTCTTACGACCCTTTGGTCGCCCAAGTATAACACCCTCTTTTCTTTTTTTAACAAGAGCTTCTCTTGTTCTAAGGGAAATCATATCTCGTTCAATTTCCGCCGCCATACCAAAGGCAAACGCCAACACCTTACTTTGTATAGAATTATCAAGCGAATACCCATCTTTCACAGAATATACATTAACCCCTTCATTAAGCAAATTTTCAAGTATACGAAAAAGCATAAACAACTTTCTTCCAAGTCGTGAAATTTCAGACACCACCAAAATATCACCACACTTTATTTCTTTTAATAATTTACCAAGCTTTCTGTTGATAGGCTCTTTAACACCACTTACCCCATCATCAATAATTTCCTTATCAATATCCCAACCTTTTTTATTACAAAAATCAAGAATCCCAAGTCTTTGATTATCATAATCTTGCTTATCTGTTGATACCCTTAAATATGTATATATTGTCATTTTTTTTACTCCTTTTATTTACTAAATTCTGTTAAGTTAAAATTGATTAAAATAACTAAAATCAATCAAATAAATAAAACATCATTAAAAAAAAACTTCAAAAAAGAATTTGACAAACAATTTAATTTTTTATAATATGTAGAGGAACCTTAGGCATAAAAGCCAAGGAAAACCTAGAAAAAACAAAGGAAATAAAATGAAAATAAATAATGCAAATAAAATAAAAGGATTCGTTCCAGTATTAACAATGTTATATGATGATCACAAGGAACATAAACAAACATTTACCCCAGTCCTTAGAGATTTATATATGGATAATTCAAAGGAATATAAACAAACTTTCTTTCCTGTATTAACATACCTTTATTCAGATAACAAAACAAAATAAAAAACTTCCCAAATGGGAAGTTTTTTTTAATACCTAACTTTCTCCGCCCCTATTGTAGTATCCTTTCTATGCCCAGGATAAACAACAATATTATCATCAAGTGTAAAAAGTTTTTTTAAACTGCTCCGCATTTTTGCATCATCACTAAACGGCAAATCCGTCCGACCATGGGTTTCATAAAACAAAGTATCCCCAGAAAAAAGCATATTATCAATTAAATAGCATACACTACCCTCGGTATGCCCAGGGGTATGTATAACTTTTATCTTTTCATTACCGATACTAAACTCTGCATCATCATCAAATAATTTATCCACCGAAACAGATTCCGCCCCTGCAAAATATTGACCAAGCTGACTCAATAAAGGAAAATCATCTTTGTGAAGGAAAACCGAAACCCCATACTTCTTTCTATAATAATTAACCCCTTGTATATGATCAGGGTGCACATGAGTAAGAAGTATATATTTTAAATCTGCCCCCTGCTCCTTTATATAATCCATAATATCATCTGTCGGTTCACTGCAATCAATAAGCACCGCTTCACGAGATTCCTCATCAATAATCACATAATTATTATTTTGAAGCGGACCATTTTTGATAAATTTCTTAATAATCATTTTTTTCTCCAATACAAAAACCTCTTTTAAGAGGCTTCATTTTATTTTTTTGCACGTTCAATATAAGTCAAATCATCAGTCAAAATAACTATATCATCACCCGCATCTAAAAACTGTGGAACCATAACACGAATACCATTATCAAGTATCGCAGGCTTAAATGAACTTGTCGCAGTTTGTCCCTTTACAACAGGTTCAGTTTCAGAAATTTTCGCAACAACAGTTTTTGGAAGTTGTATTGATACAGGCTTTCCTTCAATAGAAGAAATAATCACTTTCATACCATCTTGAAGAAGTGGAAGTCTGTCCCCCAATAAATCAGGTGAAATAGTAATTTGTTCATAAGTTTCTTCTTCCATAAATACAAGGTCATCACCTTCCTTGTAAAGGAATTGATAGTTTTTATCCTCAGCAAGAAGTTTTTCAACTGAATCAACAGTTCTCCATCTTTCTTGTGTTTTAAGTCCAGTCTCAACATCACGCATTTCAACTTGGATAAATGCACCACCTTTTCCAGGTTGTAAAATTTGAATACCAATAACAGTATATTGTTTACCATTGTTAAGAATAACCCAACCAGGTCTTATTTGATTAGCTTGTTGTTTCATATTTTAACTCCTATTAATTTAAGTTTCTTAAAGTATAAATAGAATACAATATTTTTTCAAGTCAAAAATAACAATCCTAAAAAATATTGAAAAAAATCACCCACAAGAATATAATCATAAAAAAATAAAGGAATATAAAATGACATTAGCATCTTTTCTTGCTGGAATATTAATCACTACAATTATAGTATTAAGAGCATTCACCGTAAAAATCGGCACAAAAAATTTCTCCTCAAAACAAATCACTTTCGCAAATGGTGCATACATAGTCATATTTTTAATTATGACAATACCTTTTATGTATGACTTATTACTTCCTTTAAAAGAAATAAATACAAATAAATTTGTCCCCCTTCTTGCCTGTATATTAAAGGGAATACTTTTATACCTTTCCCTAAAATACACCGCAGAAATTGCAAAGGAAAGCAACTCCTCATCCGTCTTTGCAGGATTCATATCATTAGGTATCGGTGCAATAATAAACAGTTTCTTCCTATCCGAACACTTAACATACCCACAACTATTTTCTTGTATAGCATTAAGTATATTAGGTGTAATTTTCTTTTTAAAAGGTCCTGCCTGTGATTTAAGTAAACATACAAGAAAACTATTCATACTATTAACAATTATCATTATAATGAATATGGCAACCGATAAAATTGGAATTGGCGGATTTAATTGGTATATATACAGTATAATAAGCTCCACTATATGCTTTTTAATTTCAACATTCTTCCTTTTAAGGGAAAAACAATACAATTGTTTCAAACAACTAAAACAACCTGCCCTTATGGCAATAGGTGTAGTTTTCACAATGGGCGAATTTGCAATACTCTACTCTATGCAACACTTCCTTTCCGTAAGCATAACTTTTTTATTTATGAGGATTGCAACACCAATAATAATGCTCCTTTCTGCTTACATTTATAAAGAACGCACACCAAAAGAACAATTGTTATTTGGCATACTCGCCCTTTTATTTGCTCTTCCAGTTCTTTTTAGATAGTAAAAACAACACCTTTGACAAAATTTATAATATTCTTGACATTTATGTAAAAAAGGTTTAATTTTGACAACAAATACAAATTTAAACAAGTATAGGAGTCCAACTATGGAAAAAAAAGAACCTATTTTAAACACAAGTGATACACAAACTTCTGCACCAAAGACAGAAGAAAGAAAAGAAGTTGCAAATACCAAACCTCAAAAACAAAAAACTTCTTTCAAGGACAAAGTAAAAGCAAAATACAAAAAAGTAAAAGAAACAAAAATGTCTGATAAGCAAAAAAAATTACTTATCGCAATTCTTATTTTCATAATAATAATTGGTATTACTATCTGGGTTATTTCTCTTTTTAATACAGACAAAGCAAACGTAGCAACTCTTGAACCTGCAAAAGTTGAAAAACAAGTAGTAAAAGAAGAAAAACAAAGCTGGTGGTCAAAACTCTTCTCTAAATCAGAAGATAAAAAAGACGAAATCATCTACCCTTCATTTGACATAGTTCGTATGGAAAAAGGTGAAGCCGTTATCGCTGGTCAAGCAAAAGCTGGTGATATAGTTCACATCCTTGACAACGACCACGAAATCGGAACTGAAACTGCTGATGAAAACGGTCAATGGGTATTCATCCCAAAGAAAGCCCTTCCTGTTGGCAACAGAAAACTTTCACTTTATGTTTTAAATGACAAAGGTAAAAAAATCAAAAGCAAACAATCAGCAATCCTTCACGTTTCACAAAAATCAAATGACGAAGTTGCTGTGATTATGGGTGATAATAAAAAATCCAAAGTATTAAAAGCTCCAAAGGGTCAAAAAATCGGTGCTCTTCGCATTGAAAAAATTGACTACAATGATAAGGGCGATTTCCACACAGAAGGTAAAGCTGCAAAAAATACAAAAATCAACCTTTATATGAACAATAAACTTATTGCTACAACAACATCAGATAAGTCTGGAAATTGGTCTGTTGACACAACTTACAAACTATCCGATAAAAAACAAGTTATTCGTGCGGATATGTTAAGTTCAGGTTGCAAAGTAAAAGTTGTAAAACGTGTTGAATATAAATTCACTCCTGTTTTAATAGACGGTGAAAATTCAATGGTTGTTGTTAAAAAAGGTGATTGTTTATGGAACCTAGCCCTAAAAGAATATGGCAAAGGAACCAACTATGTTGTTATCTTTGAAGCAAACAAATCACAAATAAAAGATCCAAACAAAATTTATGTTGGTCAAGTCTTTACAATGGTAAAAAAGAACAGTGAAAAATTCACTGAACTAAAAGAAAAAGCAATCATTGAAAAGAAAAAAAGAAAATAATCAAAGATAAATTATACCTCTTTAAAAACTCCTCATTATGGGGAGTTTTTTTATAATCTTCTTAAAAGAAATTGACACATTTGTATATGTTTAGACAGCCCAAATATATCATAAATGAATTGACTCTCCTAATATTTGTTGATATACTGAAACAATATTTTAAGGAGTACTACAATGAAAAAATTTATATTATTACTATCAACTTTATTCATATCAACAATGGCAAATGCTGAAACATTGGAAAAATCAACATTTGAAATAAGTAAATCTTGCAACATATCAAAAAATGTTGAAACAGATGAGCTAAACCTTGCAGATGTTATTGAACTTTCAATGTGCAATAACCCACAAACAAGACAAGCATGGTTAAACACAAAGGTCGGCGCAACCGCATACAAAAAATCTCTTTCATCTTACTATCCACAAATAAGTGCAACTGCAACATATCAAGATAGCAATAACGAAGATTACACCGTAAACCCATCCGTTGAAATTAATGGTAAAGATTTAAGTGGTGGACTTTCCCTAACCTGGCTTTTATATGACTTTGGAAATCGTGAAGCAAAAGCAGAACAAACTTTCCAAGCGATGAATTCCCTAAACTTCCAATACAACAACACTTTACAAACTGTTGCATATAATGTTATTTCTGCATACTATAATGCCCTATCCTCAGTTGAAGAATTAGCAGCTGTAAAAGCGGACGAGGAAGCAAGTAAAAAATCATTTGAACTCGCATTCAAAAAATTTGAACTTGGTATGTCATCAAAGGCAGATACTCTTCAAACAGAAACAACCTACATACAACGCCAACTTGATACAGTAAAACAAGAACAAGCCGTCCGTTTGGCAAAGGCAAACCTTGCAAAACTTCTTGGACTTCCACCAAGTATGGATATAAAACTTGTCCCATCTTATGCAAACACAACCAACGAACTTATATCAAAATCTGTTGATGAATTAATTGATATTGCGATGAAAAAACGCCCTGACTTAATGGCAAAAATTGCTGATGTAAAGGCCTCCTATGCAAAAGTAAGACAAGCAAGTGCAACTTACTTTCCAACAATTTCTGGATTCGCAAACAAAACATGGTATGACGAAGATATAGACTTTGGCGGTGTAAAAAGAGATAGAGAAAGCGATGCTATCGGTGTAAGAGTTTCTCTTCCTATATTCACAGGCTTTGAAAACACTTACTCCCTACGAAATGCAAAATACTCATACGCTGCTGAAAAAGAAGCTCTTCAACAATTAAAACAAGACATAGAGTTAAACATCGTTAATGCCTACAACGATTACAAAACAAGTATAAAAAGTGTTGAACTCGCAACAAAAATGCTTGAAAGTGCAAACGAAAATGAACAGGTTGCTCTCGGTTCTTACCAAGCAGGTAAAGGCGACATAATCAGCCTTATGGAAGCACAATCAAAACTTGTTGCTGCAAGGAAACAATCAATCTCCGCTCAAAACGATTTATACACTGCAAAAATCGCTCTACTTAAAGCAGCAGGAGATTTGAACCTTAAAAACTTAGGCTCACTACAATAACAAAAAAAGGAGGGGGACTGTGGAAACAATAAACAATACAGTTGTAAAAAAATCCAACTGGAAAAAACGTATTTTTTACATAATATTAATATGTGTAATAATTTTCGTCGGTAAAAAGTTTTTGTTTTCAACTTCCTCCGAACTAAAATTAAAACCTACCAATTTTGAATTTTCCAAAATAACAAAGGGCGATGTTAAATCAAAAGTAAGCGCAACTGGAATTGTAAATCCAGTCAATGTAATAAGCGTCGGCGCCCAAGTATCTGGCATCATTGATAAAATATATGTTGATTATAATGACAAGGTTAAAACTGGTCAACTCCTCGCCGATATTGATAAGTCATTATTCATAGAAGATGTAAATTCATCAGAAGCAAAAATGACACAGGCAAAGGCAAGATACGAACTTGCAAAACTAAACAAAGAAAGAATTGAGGAACTATTCAAAGCTGGCTATATCGCAAAAGTAGAACTTGATCAGGCCGAAACAGAACTAACCTCCGCACAGGCAGATTATACATCTGCAATGTCCAACTTTGAAAGAAGTAAACGAAATATGGATTACACAAGAATTACTTCTCCTGTATCAGGCGTAGTCATTTCAAGGGACGTTGAAGAAGGTCAAACAATCGCCTCCTCTTTCTCCGCTCCTACTTTATTTACTATTGCCGAAGACTTAAAGAAAATGCAAATAGAAGCCAGCATTTCAGAGGCTGACATAGGCACAATAAAAAAGGGACAAACAGTTGACTTTACCGTTGATGCTTTTCCTCTTGAAACATTCAAAGGCTACGTTGACCAAATACGTCTTAACCCAAAAACCGAACAAAACGTTGTTATCTATACTGTCATAATAAAAATTGATAACAAGGATAATAAACTTCTTCCTGGAATGACTGCATTCGTTGAAATAAATACCCAAGAAAAAGATGATGTAAAAATCCTTGATAACATAACCCTTCAATTTAAACCAGAAGATATTTTAATGGATAAGGTTGTATTTCCAGAGGATAGAAAACTTTCTGCTGGTGAAGGATTTGTTTACACCTATGATGATGAAACAAACACCCTTAATGCAATTAAAATCAAAAAGGGGATAACAAACGGAAGTATTACCGAAATAATATCCGACAACCTAAATGAAAATGATAAAGTTATTTCCGACTTTAATTACAAAGGAAACAAAAAATCTTCTAAATCACCAAACATAAGAGTAAGACCAGCTGGCGGTGGACCAAGAAGATAGGAAAAACCAAAATGGCAAAAAAAGTCATAGAAGTAAAAAATCTATATAAAACTTACTTTATGGAAGGTGGAAATTCATACCCAGTATTAAAGGATATAAATTTCACCATTCACGAAGGCGAATTCGTTGCCATAATGGGACCATCTGGAAGTGGTAAATCAACATTGATGAATACTCTCGGCTGTCTTGATAAACCAACATCTGGCACATATGAAATTGATGAACAAATAGTATCATCTATGAACGATGACCAACTTGCCGAAATAAGAAATAAAAAAATAGGATTCGTATTCCAGGGTTTCAACCTCCTTATGAAAAGAACCCTACTTGATAACGTTTGTATTCCACTAATTTATTCAGGATATAATCTAAGTTGCCAACATGAAAAGGCAAAAAATATGTTGGAACACGTAGGTCTTGGAAAATTCATTGACCGCCTTCCAAATCAAATTTCTGGTGGTATGCAACAACGTGTTGCAATTGCAAGAGCGCTAATTAACGAACCTACTTTAATTCTCGCCGATGAACCAACTGGAAATTTGGATACAAAAACATCTATTGAAATAATGAACTTATTTACAGAATTAAACAAGGAGGGTAAAACAATAGTCCTCGTCACCCACGAACCAGATATTGCCAATTACGCCAACCGACTTATCTATATACTTGACGGTGTTCTTCATTACGATGGTAAAGTATCAGAATTTAAAGGGAAAAAATAATGATTTGCAATATGAAAAAAGCAACAGACGATCAAAAAATCCATATGGCAGAGGCTGTATTCCGTGAATCATGGATTTCAATAAAGGCAAATAAACTTCGCTCTTTCCTAACAACATTAGGTATAATAATTGGAGTTTGCGCAGTCGTTATAATGGTCGCCGCAGGTCAAACCGTATCAAATATGATAAACGAAAGCCTCGCTGGAATGGGAAGCAATTTATTAATCATTCGTCCTGAATTTGTAGCAACTGCTGGTGTAAAAGGTTCTGGTATGACAATAATAAGAACCGATGACGCAGACGTCATAAAAAAAATAAAACACATCTCCGCAGTATCCCCTATGGTAAACGGCGCAGGACAACTGGTCTATGGAAATGAAAACTACGCTGGCTCAATCGTCGCAACTACCCCAGACTACCTTTCAACTGGAAATTGGGAAATTGAAAAAGGCTCTATGTTCACCGACCGTGATGTGAAGGCAGCCTCCTCTTACATAGTCATTGGAAAAACTATTGCAAAGGAACTTTTCCACGATGAAAACCCTCTCGGCAAAACTATGCGAATTAAAAATGTTCCATTTATTGTAAAGGGTATCCTTAAATCAAAAGGTCAAGGTATGGGCGGTATGGACCAAGATGACACAGTCCTTATGCCAATAACAACATATCGTCGCCGTGTTCAGGGAACAAACATTCCAAACCGTGTAAACTATATAATGGCACAAGTTGACAACGAAAATAATATTGAAAGAGCAACAAAGCTAATTGAAAACGCATTAAGGGAATCTCGCCGTCTTAAACCAACAGCCGACAACGATTTCCGAATTGATAATATGACCGAAATCCAAGAAACTATGCGCTCTGTCGGAACTTACCTTTCAATCCTTCTTGCATCTATCGCATCAATTTCTTTGATAGTAGGAAGTATCGGCATTATGAATATGATGCTTGTATCCGTCACCGAAAGAACAAGGGAAATAGGTATCCGAAAGGCAATAGGCGCAAAAAACAGCTCCATTATGGGACAGTTTTTAACAGAATCTATACTTATATCATTCATCGGAAGTATGGTAGGTATGATTTTAGGTATCGCCTTATCACAAATCGCAGGCGCAGTCCTTGATAAAAATGTTCCAATATCACTAATAACCGTAATAATAAGCTTCTCCGTCGCAATTATCGTTGGTATATCCTCTGGACTTTTCCCAGCAATAAAGGCAACTAAACTTGACCCAATAGAAGCATTAAGATATCAATAATTATTAACCCTATTAAAAGATTATAATAAAAAAACCGCCCAAAAGGACGGTTTAATTTTTAATTTTAACAACTTTTTATTCAAATGATAAAACCAAAGTATTATTAGAATCTGAACTACAAGCATTAGATGTATCACACTCTTCATGTGCACCTTCCCAATTAGATGTACATAGATAGAAACAATCTTGTTTACCTAAACCTGTAATATTAACATTAAAGAATCTTTTTGCACCAGCATCTTCCTCAGTTGCAGGTGATACATAATAAACACCACCAAATGGATGCTTATCAGATGTTCTTCTAAATCCAATAGAAAGTAAAAGGTCATCACTCTCTGACCCAGCAGGAACTTGTGTATAAACATCAGTTTTACCAGCATAAAGTCCACGAACTTCCTGCACAATTCTTGTTACATCTTCAACAACTTTATTTCTGTTGATTTTACCAATAGCTTGTGAATATCCAGAAATACCCATAACGGTAATAACACCCATAATCGCCAAAACACCAAGCATTTCAACAATAGATCTTCCAGAATCATTTTTTCTAATTAACATAGTTTTCTCCTTATTTTAAAAAAATTTCTTTCATTATATAATATATCTATTATACTAACTAAAAAACAGTATATCACAAAATACAAACAATGAAAAGCAAAAAGTAAAAAAAATGATACAAAAAGCGACAGGATTAGAAATAATAAGAAATTTTCACAAAAATACACCAAATTCCCCAGGTGTTTATCGTATGTTTGACGAAAATGGAAAGGTTCTTTACGTTGGAAAAGCAAAGAATTTGCATAAACGTATCAAAAATTACACCGAACTTGATGGACTTTCCGAAAGAATCAAAAAAATGATTCACGAAACCCGAAAAATGGAAATAATCCAAACCAACACAGAAAACGAAGCTTTAATAGTAGAACAAGACCTTATAAAAAAACTTAATCCTAAATATAACATATTATTAAAGGATGATAAAAGCTACCCCTACTTAACAATATCAAAGGACGAATTCCCAAAACTTGGTAAATTTCGTGGGGACAAAAGCTCCGCTTTCCACTTCTTCGGTCCTTTTCCATCAAGTGCTGCTGTAAACGAGGGAATAAAAATAATTCAATCTATGTTCGGAATCCGAACTTGCCGAGATACCATGTTTAAAAACAGACAATCCCCTTGCCTCCTTTACCAAATAAAAAAATGTTCCGCCCCTTGTTGCCTAAAAATCCAACCTGCTCAATACAGGGAACAAGTTGACAAGGCAATATCATTTTTAAAGGGAGAAAACAAAACACTTATTGATGAATTCTCCAAAAAAATGCAAACCGCCAGCCAAAACCGAGACTATGAAACCGCAATCATTTACAGGGATAAAATAAGCTATCTAAACCAAATATTAAAGAAAAGCACTTTTTCAAGCCTTGATAACGACACAGATATAATATGTATCGTCGGTCGTGATAACGTTTATGAAATAGAAGTATTTTTCTCTCGCAAATCAATTATATGCGGTAATTTTTCCTACTTTCCAACCAAAACCCAAAATGCAACAGAAGAAGAAATCCTCTACGCATTCATTGAACAATTCTATTCCGAACGCGACATTCCAAAGCTTATTTTAACAAATATAAACCTACCCCTCACAAAAACGGAATTAGAAGAAACCCTTTCCGAAATAAAAGGAAGCAAAGTTGAAATTGACACTCCACAAAAGGGAGAAAAGAAAAAAATCGTTGATAACATTATCTCCAATGCAAACGCCCACCTTGAACATAAATTTATAACCGAAATCAATCAAAAAAAATATATGGACGATATGCAAAAACTATTTGAGCTTAAAACCTCACCAAAAAGAATTGACGTTTTTGATAACTCCCACACATTCGGCACAAACAAAATCGGCGCAATGATAGTTGTCGGACCACAAGGTTTTCAAAAGGATAACTACCGAAAATATAATATAAAAAGTGATATTTTAGGAGACGATTATAAAATGATGGAAGAAGTCCTTACCCGCCGTTATACAAGGGCAAAGGCAGAAAACACCCTACCCGATTTAATAATCGTTGATGGTGGAAAGGGGCAACTTGACGTCGCCCATCACGTCCTCAGAAGATTAGAACTTACAACCCCACTTGTCGGAATCGCAAAGGGTGAAAACCGAAATGCAGGCGAAGAAACCCTTTACCAAATGGGAAAGGAGCCTATAAACCTTGCGAAAAATGACCCAACCTTATTTTTCCTTCAACGTATTCGTGATGAAGCCCACAGATTCGCAATTACTACACATCGCGAAAGACGTGCGAAATCAACCTTCCGCTCTGCCCTTGATGACATAGAAGGCATCGGTGCATCAAAGAAAAAGGCCCTTCTTAATTACTTTGGAAGCGTTAAAAATATTATAAATGCCAACATAGAGGAATTAATAAAAGTTGATGGTATAAACAAGAACTTAGCAGAAAAAATCCACAAATTTTTTCATTAGTAAAAAAATACTATTGCAACTATTTTTTTATTTGCTAATATAAAAACATTAGGAAAAAAGGGAAATAAAATGAGAAAAAAATCAAATAAAAAAATAAATCTTATATGGACATTACCAAATATCCTTACATATATAAGGATTCTTATAATTCCAGCAATTTTTTGCATACTTTACAGCAGAAATATAATCTACTCAAATTACATTGCATGCGGACTATTCGTTCTTGCAAGCATAACCGACTATCTTGACGGATATATTTCAAGGAAAACCAAAACAACCTCTGAAATAGGACGATTCTTAGACCCAATCGCCGACAAACTTCTTGTCACCGCAGTTTTAATAGTCCTCGTTCAAACAAAATTCGTTTGGATTTTGGAAACAATACTTGCAACTATAATAATCAGTCGCGAAATTTTCGTATCAGGACTTCGTGAATACTTGGGTAACTTCCACATAAAAATGCCAGTATCAAAACTCGCGAAATGGAAAACAGCAACACAACTTTTCGCAATCTGTTTTTTAATTTTCGGAAACAATTTTAAAAACAGATTTTATAATTCTGGTTGGGATTTAATTTTATTTGATATATATTGTGTCGGAGTATGCTTACTTTTCATCGCAAGCATTCTTACAATCTGGACTGGTAAACAATATATGACAATCGCATTCAAATATATGAAGGGCAAAGGTTCAAAATAAATTAAAAAAAAGGGGAAATAAACTCCCCTTTTTATTTTAATTATTAAACAAATTCTTTCTGGACTTATATTTCAAGATAAGCTCTTCAAATACCTTTATATAATTAAGTGCCACCTCCGCCTCAACAAAATTCTTTGCAGTTTCAAAGGCATTATTAATAATCTTTGCCCTTTCCTCCTCTGGCATCTCCATAATCTCCTTTAACTTCTTTCGCAAAAAGTATGTATCATTTTTTGGCACAACAAACCCATTCACCCCATCTTTTATAAACTCTGATGAAATATCTGTCTTTACAGTCAACACCAATTTTTTACTTAACCAAGCTTCCAAAATATTTTTTTGAAGCTCCACATCATCAAAAGTCAAAATCGCAAAATCAGAAAGTTGCAAAGCCGACAAAGACTTATCAATATCAGGAATAAACCGAGACCTCGCCTTCATATTAACACGGGACGCATAATCCTTAATATACTCCTCCTCATTACCACTTCCCGCAATAAAAAAGTAAGTATTTTGAATAGAGGATACTACCTCAAACATAGCTTCCCAACCAATATTTTTTAAAAAGTTTCCCGCAATATAAATGATACGAGATTTTTCTGGCATATAAAAATCTCTTTTATCCAAAGGCTTCCCCGAATACTCACAAACAAAACTTGGCACATAAAATGACTTCGCCCCACTAAATCCATTTTGCTTTGCATATTCAAGGACACTTTCTAAATTAGTCATAATATAATCCGACTTATCAAAACTTTTCAAACTCTCCTTCTCATTCAAAAAAGAAATTTGCACGAAATCCCCACTTGGGGCAAGCCTTCTTGCCTCCATCCCCCATTTTATAAGGATATCTGGCGAAAATCGTGAAGCCTCCAACCACATTTTAAACTTATTCATAAATGTATCGGACTTTCCCTTCTTGCTAACCTTCCAATATTTAACTGGAACAACACTTTCAATCAAACCAAGAGAAGCACCAAAGGAAGTAATAACCTCCTGCTCCACCCCATTTTTATTAAGTGAGAGAATTATTTCAGAAATAGTCTTTCTGTGAAGAGAAAAATAAGAGCTGTCAATAAAATGTAAAATCTTCATCACATCAAACCATTTGTATTTATTTTTAATATGTATATAATAATAACTGAAAAATAAAAACTAATCAAGGTTGAAATTATGATATTAGAAAATAATAAAAAAAATATAGAACTTTTATCAAACGAAATCATAAACAAAAAACTAATCATATTCCCAACTGATACAGTTTTTGGCATTGGTTGCGATGCAACAAACACAACCGCCATAAAACAAATTTATAAGTTAAAGGAAAGAAACGAAACAAAAACACTTCTTCTTAATTTTCCAAATATAAAAAGCATTGAAAAATTCGCAAAACTTACAAAGGTTGAAAAATTCTTACTTAAAAACTTTGGCACCCTCACTTTAATTGTAAAGGTAAAGAAAGACACCCCACTCTCTCCTCTTACAATTCAAAATAATGAAATAGGCGTAAGGATTCCAAACAACAAAACCCTTCAAACAATTTTAAAAAAAGTAAAAACACCTCTTATTTCAACAAGCTGTAATAAATCAGGAAATCCCCCTTGTATAACAGCAGACGATGCAGAAAAAATCTTTCCACAAATTCCAATACTTCAAACAAACGAAACCCTATCTGGCACACCATCAACAATATTAAGAATTAAAGATAAAATTGAAATTTTAAGAGAAGGTTCTATATCAAAGGAAACTTTACAACAAATCTTAAAACAAAACAAAATAGATATGGAAATAATCTAAATCACATTTCCTCAATTATCTTTTTTATAAAAGGTATCGTTATCTTCTTTTTCTCACTAACAGATAACAAATCAGCCCTTTCCACCAAATATTTAACAGACGAGGCGTTCCTTTCAATATGCTTTATAATATATTCAACAACATCGGCATCAACAACAATCCCCCGCTCCATAAATTGTTTTACAAGCAAAGCCTTCAATAAATCATCATCAGGTGTATAAATTGTAGCCACAGGAAAACTAAGTAATCTTGTTTTCAAATCTATAAGTTGAAAATCCAACGAAGTCAAAACGACCGTTGTTGTAAAAAATAATTTCGTATTGCATTCCATCGCATAATTTATAATATGAAATAAACTTTCCTCCAACTCATAATCGCCAATTCCCAAATCAATATCATCAATCACCAACGCAGAATTAATCGGCACAATATCAGAAAAAATCTCCTCCCTTATTTCTGACATATTATAAACTTTTGCATTACTTTTCTCACTGAAAAGCCAAGAAAGATGAGTTTTCCCAGCCGATTTATCACCCACAACAACAATCCCCTGATTCCCATACCATTCTGGATATAAATCAATCCATTCTACCGCCTCTATATTACAAGGAGATACAAGGAAATCTTCACGACCTAAAAGTCTTCTATGTTCCAACATCAAAGGTAATTGTTGCATTATCGTTTCACAATCAAATAAGTATTTTTATTTTGCACATCTAATCCAGCCCTACGCAAAGCATTCACAACTGAATTCAAATCATAATTATATTTTAATTTTAACTGAGCCTTATTATATTTCAAAGCCTGCACTTCATACGACTTAATAGAAGAAACCTTTGAAATAATCTTTTCAATTTCTATCCAATCAGAAAGCCCAGATATAGGAACCAACATAGAAATAGATTTTCCAAAATCACCTTCATCAGTTGCCATTTTATAAGCATCATTTATATTGGACACTAAATCCGAAGAAAAATTATCATACGTAGTTCTGAAATTTCCATTCATATTCAAAAGCTTATCTTTAAAGGACACATCATACATTCCACCAAAATTTTTCACATCAACAATTATAACATTATTCGCACCATAGGAGGAAAGAAGCCCCTTAAATGCATCAATATCCGCATTATCTACATCAAAATAAAGAGCCGAACGGTTTTTATAAAATTTCACAACATTGGAAGTTTCATCATAATCAGAAATATCAAACATATCTCCATCCTTAATTATTAACAAAGTAGATGGAGGCACATCTTCCAAAACTTTAAGCCCCTGATTTTTAAGGTAATCCAACACCAAATTTTTATTTACTTGCACATCAACAACCGCACTGTATGATGTTGATGTAGTCTTTTCATTATTAAGTTTAAGAGCCTGTATAAACTTCTCCATATTATAATTATCTGGCACAACTACCTTTGAAATATCAGATGATACAAGCAACCTTTTTAACACAGTATTAAAAGCGTTATCCCTCGCAGTTTTCAACGCCAACTTTTTCGCCTCACTTGACGAATAAGATGACTGACTTACTGGTATTCCCTTTACAACAAAAAAATCCTGATAAGTTGAGGCAAAAGCTCCACCTACAAAAGACAACATTTGCATAAAACAAACAAGCATTATAATAAATAATTTTTTCAACTGATTTCCCCTAATTAATGATACACAAATCGTGCGATTTAAAATTAAAAATATAATAAATTCAAATACCTCTCCTGTCAAGAAGATTTATAAAAAGCCTCACATTCTCACAAATCCATTATAGGAATATGTTCTAATTGCATTGGAAATTTTTCCCTCTATGATTGTAAATATTTAAAAAAGAAATTTTAAATAGTAAAGACACAAAGGAGAGAGAGAAAATGGATAAAGAACATTCCAAAATATGGAAGGTAATTGATAAAATTGCCTACACTAACGGACTATCGGTTTCTGCACTTGCAAGAAAAGCAGGTTTAGACTCAACCGCATTTAATAAAAGCAAAAGATTCTACCCAAGTGGCAAACGTCGTTGGCCATCAAGTGAAAGTATCTGTAAAATTTTCAAAGTAATGAATATGGATTGGGAACTATTCAGCCAATATATGATGGAAGCAGATGAGGATGAAGCAAAAAAATAATCATTGCTTAATTTCTATTCATATTATAGTATAAAAATATGATATACATAGAATATGGCTTAGACTTTGACAACAATAAATACGGTTTCGGAAGAAGCGTAGAAATTGAAAATTCCGACGGCTCTGAATACAGGACAAAGGATAAAATCAAACTTAAAAACAAATCCTACTATATAAGAATTTGGATTTTAAAAACTGTCATAATAATAAGCTCATCTGACATCCGCCTTACCCACAAAAACCGATATAACTTTAAAGTAATATTCGGAATTTGTGGGGAGAGAAAGTAATTATTTATTCAAATTTTTATTTAAATAATCAATAAATTTATCTCTATTAAAACTTGTAATAATCACTTCATGTTTATAAAAATTTCCTGTGCAACAAAGCCAAAATATCTTATCAATATAATAAGGTACATAATTATTATCCTTACATAAATTTAAAAATGTTTCTACAAATTTGTTACCATTCTTTATTTCTAACACTTCCTTACCAATAACCTTTATATGAATATCATCTTTTATTAAATCATCACGACAAAACTCCTTTAAAAAATCACGAGTTAAAGCATCCCCCAATCCCTTTATTGATTTCTTTAATTTACAGTTAGAAATATCTTTATTTTGTGTACTTAATATTTCTAATAAAACATCCTTAGTATTGCGTTTTTTCTTTAAAAATTTAATAGTATCTTCTAAACCATTACTATACTTCTTCCAAGCAAAATTTACATCATTCAAATATTCATCATAAAATTTTTCCTTAAATGAAAATTCTTCTCTAAATAAATCATATAATTTCTTCCGTGTTTTATTATCATATTTAGACTTAACAATTTCACAAATTTTATTTTTATTAAAACTATAATTAATAGCCCTGGGCATAGCCTGATAATTTTGTAATTCATGACACATTTTGTTAAGAATCGCTAACTTTAAATCTTTCTCAGACAATTTTTCAATTTTTTTCATATTATAATCTGGTTTATAATATTTTGATATATATTTTTCTACACTATCTGTATTCATAGGTTTTAGAAGCTTTAAAATAGGAAAAGCATTCTTTTCTATATACTTTTCTGTCAACTTAACAACTTTATTAAAATCTACCATTTTCATACTCCTTTTTTTTATTCTTATTTCAGATATAGAATATAATCCCATATTAAGATAAGTATTCAAAATAGGG
>JAAVBN010000015.1 GCA_014803545.1 bacterium
AAAATTGGTAGAAATAATATCCAAGTCAATGGTTTACTTTCCGATTTATATAATAATATAGATATGAATTTAAATATATCTGATACAATACCATTTGCATATCCAAATAAATTATTTAATAAAATAGAGGTAAGTTCTTTCAAGGGGCAAATAATAAAGACAGGCAACAAAATCTCTATGCCAAATTTTGATATAAATGTTGACGGTAATAAAATATTTGGAAATTTTGAAGAAGAAATAAATGATAATTTAACCAATTATAACTTAACAATAAAATCTGATAATTTAGATACTACTAATTTCACAAAAAATAATATTGAATTACCATATATTATTCATAAGTTATCGCAATTGGAAAATACTAATTTTAAATTAACTGCTATGATAAAGAAATTAACAACTCCAACGGAAACTTATAATTTATTCAAACTAGATTCCTCATTTGTAAATGATATTCTTTCAATTAAAAAAATGACATTTTCAAGTGATGGTTATTCTTCAACTATAAATGGTGATTTGGTCGGAATTACAGGTGATTCTGGTTCTTTCAAGGATTTCAATTATATAATTGTATCTGATAATTTAAAGGGAATAACTCTTCCATTTGTAAGAAATAATTTCATTGATAAAATAATTTCCAATGGAGTAAAACAAATAAATATAAAACTAAATGGTGACGCTTCAAATCCTACATCTGATATTTACGCAGTTTTAAATGATATAAGTGTAAGGGTTAATGGTCATCTTTTGGAAGGCGATGAAAAATATAACCTAGATTTATCACATTCAGAATTAAAGGGCTTTCTATTTTCCTGGGGCCTAATTGATGATACATTGATGAACTATTTCTATGACAATATCCCATTTACATTAAAGGCTGATGTTGATGGTGATAATATAAATAACATAAGGTTAGAAATAAAAAATAATGTATTCACAGGTAATATTATCCGTAAAAATGTATCTAAAAATAGAAGGGAACCAAAGATAGAAACCTCTGTGAACCTACAAATTGATAACTTTGATGTTAAAAGTTTAATCAAAAGGTTAAAGGATACCGATGCCTATGTTGATTTCTTGTTAAAGGTTATCAGGTCAATTCCTTATAATATAACATTAAGTGCGACAAATGTTGCGGAATATAATTCTAATAATTATAAGGATTTGTATTTCAAACTTATAAATGCGTCTAATCCAGGCTCTCTTGAATTTAATATACAAAAGGCAAACCGCCCACTAAAACTTACATCAGAAATTTTAAATAACCGTATATTTACAGGAAATTTAAACGTTAAAAATTATACTCTTCCAAATGATTTAATGAATAACGAGCTTATGAATCTTTCCTCTGGAACTATGGATTTAAATCTTAATTTTAAAACAGATGGATTAAACATTTATCAACTTACTTCAAATGTAAGTGGCGATTTCCAAGCCGTAATTAAAAATGGAGTTATAAAGGGAATAAGCAATTATGATGAAATCCTTTTAAATATTACTGAGCTTGCAAATATGACAACAAATAATATCCTTTATGTTTTGGAAAACAGTTTTAAGTCAGGAACTCTTAATTTCACAGATTTAGCAATAGAGGGCAAAATTAATTCCTCTCAAATTTCAAAGGCAGCATTCACACTTAATGCAAAAAATATGCTTGTGAATGGCTTTGTATCAGGAAATTTAATCAATAAATCTTTGGATATAGAAAGTATATTTGAAATAAAAAATCTTTCTACTGATGTATTAAGTCTTGTTTATAATTTAAAGGGCTTTATAAATAATTTGGAAGGCAAGGTTGATGTGTTCACTATTATGTCAAAAATAAATACATCATATCTTACTAAAAAGAAAAAAGAGTTATTAGATCAAGCCTTTTAAATATTGAAGAATAAAAATTCTGATACTGCTTGATAAATTAGTATTATTTTTACTTATATCCACAGATGCGATAATTTCATTTATTGATTTGTTTTGTGATTTCGCAATATGTTGAAGTTCCTCCCAAAACTCCCGCTCAATAGAAATACTTGTCTTATGTCCCATCAAAGTAATTGAATGTTTTTCAAGCATTTTTTAACCCATATATTGATTAGTAATAAATTTTAAAACATCACCGAAATTATTAAATTTTTTAATCGGAGTAAAAAAGTTCCTCTTAATAATTTTATAAACTTTTTCGCTTTCACTCCAAATAATCGCATACAAAAGATTATATCCTAAAAGAACAGAATTTTCCATTAACGGATTTTGTGTTTTATTGAAAATTTCATTTGCCTCAACAATATTTGGAAAATTATAACTGTCTTTGTTCCTTCTTATTTTCTCTGTTCCAAAAAATTCCAACACTCCATCACATATTAAACCATTGCTTTCATTTGTTAAAAACAAGGTATAATCATTTGGAATAGGTGATAAATTATTATTTTTAAGCATAGCACTTGTAAAATCAACTTGCGCTGTTTTCGCCAAAGGAAAAGTTTCAACATCATCAAAAATATTTATCAATTGTTTAAGGAGTAAGTCCATTTAAAAACCTCCTGATTTTGAAAACATAGTACTTCCTATTTCTGTCATAATATCAGCCGAAGTATTACCACCAGCACCAGCAAATCCCTTTAATGCAGGAAGAAAAACTATCCCCTTTGGATTACATACGTAAAGCTCCGTTGGATACTGATATCCACTATTTTTATTAAAGTTTTTTTGCTCTTTGTTAAACGATAAAACCTGCTCATCAATAAAATTATCAATCAATTCTTTAAACGGTCTTTTTTTAACCAAAAACATATTTGAAAAATCTAAACTTCCACCATATTCAAATGGCACTTTAAGATATATATCAAGATTTTCAGGCACAATCCCATTATACATTTTCATAATGCTTTCATTTGAAAAATTAGCCTCAACTAAATCCTCCATATTATTATAGTAAACAAATTGCATTAACTTTTTTGAAATTTTAAAGAAATCATTATAAAGTTTTTCACATTTTTCTAAATTTGATGGATTAAATATAACCTTTTTAATTGGCATTTCAGGAATACCAAGTTTTGCAATCAAATCACGATAATAATTTTCACTAAATAACATTTTTTATCCAGCTTTCTTTAAAGATTTACGTTTGTATTTTTGTGCAAAGTATTTAATCAAAGTTTCCACAAACTTCTTATAACTTTCCAAAACCTCAACCCCATTTTTGTTTTCTATAACAGATGCAAATTCAGGAAGTGAAGATTCCCCATTAAACTTTGCAACATCAACTCCCATCTCATGCCACTTATCCATCATATCAGAAAGATTTACAATATTTGCATTCGGTATTATAACAACAGGCTTTACCATAACACCATTATCAGCAGGCAAAACCTCATTTATCATTTTAAAAATCTCATCACGAGCATTTTTTATCTCCCATACAGGAGAGTTAAATCTCTCATTATTACTAAACCAAGAAGGTGGATTATTAGGAGTAGAAGTATTCTCATTCGCAACAATTTCATTATTAGAAGATTGCACTTTTCCAATCAACAAAGTATCACTTCCAGCAATCGCCATAAAATCAATATTAACCCCATTTATAAATACATCACCCATAGTTTCATAACCCATTTCAGATAAGATTCTTTCTGCCTGAGTTGTATAAACTTCATTTGAACTAACAGGAATGTTTATAATATTTTTTTCTTCTGTTGTATTAGGTCGTTCTTCTGTTTTAGGTAAAGGTGCTTCCTCTGTTTTTTTAGGTTGTTCCGATATAACATTTGCATCAGTTTTTACATTCTCATTTGCTTTGTTATCCAAAGGTTTCCCATCACCTTTATACATTTCTTGCCACTTTTTATCATTAGGATTTATAACACCATTTCCCATAGAAGCCGAAGGTATTATACCCACTTTTTCCTCTGTTTTAACAGAAACATTTGATACTGCCACAGGAGTTTTTTTATCTTCCTTCATAGAAATAATTTTATATACTCCAAATCCATATAATAATGAATTACATATAGTTGCGGAAAATAAAAATGTATCTCTGGTAAAGGCAAATCTTAACTTTTTTATATCAATGGTAGATAGTTTCATTGCCCATTTTATATCAAGCCAAAATAAAATAGGAGCGACCAAAATAAAGGTAATAACTATTAAATAAAATACTTTCTTTATCATTTGCTATTTCCTTGTGCAACTTGTTTGGATATAAAGTCAAGTCCATCATCTCCAAGCATAGCTTGATACCTTTTTTGGTCTTCTTTTTGTTGTTTTTCATACTCAGAATAACTATTCTTATCATCTTCAACAAAGTTTCCAGTGAATTTCTCTTCATAACCACTTTTATAGAAATTTATTAACTCAGCAAATTGATTTTTAAATTCTGGTGAATTTTTCTTATTAAATAAATCGGTTAAATACATAATAGAATTTAAGGCAGTCTTTCCCTCATCTGTCGGTTTTGCAATTGGATTTCCATTTTCATCTTTATCTCTGGATACTCTTATTACATCTGTAATAATATCTTGTAAAGCAAACCGAGTTTCACTTATATCCTTTGTTTCATCAAAGGCATTTCCTTTAAATTTCTCAGAGGTCGGCTTTTCTGTTTTTTTCTTTTCTTCATCGGATAAACTATTATAATTATCAAGATTGTTTTTCCTATTTTCATTTATCCTATCAACAATCATTTGATTAAAATATGTCGCAACGTGATTTTCATCTTTGATAGTATTTGTCCTATATTTAAAAGTATCTGTTTCTGGCAAGTTCCCATATTTATGAAGAAAGTCATAAGACTTTTTCAAACCATCCTTGTTTTCTGCCCATATAGCAAAATCACTTTTCACACCTTGCTCCTCGTTTCCTAAAAATTTCTTTTCAACATTATCAACAATACCCTCATAAAACAATTTTGCTCCAGTTTTAAGTATTAAATCAAGCCCAGGCTGAATCATTCCCAAAAAAGTATCCAACTCCGAAAGCCCAGATGTTATTTTCCCATCTACCTTATATTGATATTGCTTTTTTATTTTATCAGCATCTTTACGAGGCAAATTCAAATCATCTAATGTTTCTAAGAAATCTTCGTTGATTGTAGGAGAACTGAAATTGTTTATAACCTCATCAATTTGAAAGGAAGGTAGATTTTCAACAATTTCCTCATTCACACCAATAGAGCGAAGAGCCTCCTTACAATTTTTCCTTTCCTCTTTTTGTGCTACGCTTGCATAGGCATCTTCCCTTAACTCAGATATTTTTTCAAAAGCCTTTTTCTTTTGCTCTTCTAATCTTTGTTTAAATTCTTCTTCTGTTATATTTTTATTCAAATAGTCATTTTTCAACTCTTCTAAATCAGAAAAATATGCCTTAGTAGCTTCATTTTCATCAAGCAATTCTGAAATTTCTATTTTTTTTTCTTCATTTGACAAAGCTTTATCATCTGAGGACTTATCTTTTGAAGTTTCGTTATTTAATGCATTATCATTTGATGCCTCATTATTTGAAGACTTATCATTTGACAGATACTCATGGACAAGTTTGTCAAATTCATTACAAACATA